>JASHYU010000248.1 GCA_030042855.1 Thermoplasmata archaeon | reverse complement strand
ACCCCGCATGCTCGTCCTCGGGCTCGACTCGGTCTCGCCGTACCTCCTGTTCGAGCGCTTCCTCCCGCAGATGCCCCGGATGCAGACGCTCCTCCAGCACTCGAAGTACGGGACCCTGCGCACCATCGACCCGCCCATCACCGTCCCCGCGTGGGCCGTGATGTTCTCGGGCGTCGATCCGGGGACCCTCGGCATCTATGGATTCCGCCACCGGCACCCCGGGAGCTACCTCAACCAGTACGTCCCGACCTCGAAATCGCTCCTCGAGCCGATGGTCTGGGACCAATTGTCGAGGCTCGGGCGACGCGTCTGCGTCATGGGCATGCCCCCGGGATACCCCCCGCCCCACGTGAACGGCGTCTACGTGTCGGACTTCCTGACCCCCGAGCACCCGAAGGAGTACGTCTTCCCGCCTTCGCTCCAGCCCGACCTCGAGCGCGTGACCAACGGCTACGCCTTCGATGTCGTCTTCCGCGCCGGCGATCGCGACCGCGTCGCCCGGGAGCTGTTCGCGATGACGAAGAAGCACTTCGCCGCCGCGCGCTATCTCTGGGGACAGGAGCGCTGGGACCTCTTCGCGATGCATGAGATCGGCCCGGACCGGATCCACCACGCGTTCTGGAAGTACTTCGATCCCGGTCACCCCCGGTACGAGGACAACGCCGCGTTCCGCGCCGTCGCCGAAGAGTACTACCGGATGCTGGACCAGGAGATCGGTTCGCTGCTCGACCTCGTGCCCCCCGACGTGAAGGTCGTTTTCGTATCGGACCACGGAAGCCAGGCGATGGCCGGCTGCTTCTGCGTGAACGAGTGGCTCATCCGGCAAGGGTATCTCACGCTCCAGGGACCCCCGCCCGCGCCCGGGACCCCGATCGAGAAGGCGGCGGTCGACTGGTCGAAGACCCGAGCGTGGGGAGCCGGGGGCTACTACGCCCGCATCTTCCTCAACGTGAAGGGACGCGAGCCCGCCGGCGTGCTCGAACCCACGGCGGTCCCGGCGTTCGTCGAGCAGCTCACGCGCGAGCTCGCGGCCGTGCGGAAGCCGAACGGCGAGCTGCTCGGATCCGAGGTCAAGGTCCCCCGCGAGATCTACCGCCAGGTACGCGGGGACGCCCCTGACCTGATGGTCTACTTCGGCGGCTCGGCGTGGCGGTCCGCGGGGACGATCGGGTACCGGACGCTCTTCCTCGAGGAGAACGACACTGGTCCGGACGACGCCGTCCACTCGTTCGACGGGATGTACGTCGTCGTCGATCCTCGGAGCGGCGCGGGGGCCCCGGGCCCGACCCGACGTCTGATCGACATCGCGCCGACGATCCTCACGTACTTCGGGAGTCCCGTGCCGGCGTCGGTGCAAGGGACCGCGATGCCCGACTTCCTCTAAGACCCGCGCGACCCCCTCCACCCCGTCGCGGTCCCGGGGGCCGGGGCTCTCAATCGCGCTGCGAAACCCAGACGGCCGGCCCGCCCGAGTCCGGGGTCGCTCGAGGACCGGCGCTCGGCGGCCGCGCGCTCCCCGCCCGAGTACCCGGCACGGCGGCCCGACCCCGCGTCGGACGGGGCCTCCGCCGAGGGCGAGGCAAGCCTCATAGGGGGGGTCGTCTCCCCCCGACCCGTCCGATGATGGCGCGGAACGGCTACTGTCTGTGGTTCACGGGGCTGCCTTCGGCGGGCAAGACGACGATCGCGCGGGCGGTCGCGCCGTTGCTCCGGGCCCGGGGATGGAACGTGGAGGTCCTCGACGGCGACGAGGTCCGGAAGGGCATCAGCGTCGACCTCGGCTTCGACCGGGCCGGCCGCGAGGCCCACGCCCGCCGCGTCGCGTTCGTGGCCAAGGTGCTGGCCCGCAACGGGGCGATCCCGATCGTGGCGCTGATCTCGCCGTATGCGTCCTCCCGGGCCCACGCGCGCCACGAGATCGGCCGGTTCGTCGAGATCTACATCACCACGCCGCTCGCCGTCTGCGAGCAGCGCGACGTGAAGGGCCTCTATAAGAAGGCGCGCGCGGGCGAGATCCACGAGATGACGGGGATCGACGATCCGTACGAGGTCCCCGAGTCGCCCGAGATCCGCGTCGACACCCTGAGCCGCACGCCGGACGAATCCGCACAGTACATCGTGGACGAGCTCGAGCGACTGGGTTGGCCGCTCTACCCGTAGCGCGGGAGCGGGCGGGATGCGGTCCCGTGGTCGACGCCGGCGCGCTCGTCGTCCGACCGTCGGTATTATACCTCGACCCCCCAGTTAAATCCGAGGAGTGACGGCGGGTGGATCCACCTTCGGAGCACCGCGCGTCGGCGATCGACTCCCTCGGACGGGGGACGATCGTGATGGTGTTCGGCACGTTCGCCCTCCTCTTGCTCAACTTCATCGGCCGGGTGTTCATCGCCCGGCACCTCTCGGTCACCCAGTTCGGGGACTTCAACCTCGGCCTCGCGCTCACCGGCCTCCTCGCCCTGGTCGCGCTCGTCGGCCTCCACCAGGCGATGGCCCGGACGATCGCCGAGAACCCGGACCCCGCGCTGCGGCGGCGCGTCATCCGCTGGGCCGCGGTGATCACCGGCATCACCGCGTTCTCCTCGTCCGCGCTCGTCTTCTACTTCGCGGGATCGATCGCCTCCTTCTTCGATCCCGCCCAGAGCGGTCCGCTGACCCTCGTCTTCCGGTTGTTCTCGGTCACGGTCGGGCTCACGCTCCTCTGCACGTTCCTCGCGTCGATCTTCCAGGGGTTCGAGGACACGGTCCCGAACGCCTGGCTCAACCAGGCGGTGCAGCCGGCCGCGTTCGTCGTCTTCGTCTTCCTGTTCTTCTACTTCCACCTCGACCTCGAGAGCGCGCTCCTCGCCTGGACGGCCTCGTACGGCGTCACGTTCGTCGCGCTGCTCGTCTACTCGATCCGCCGGCTGCCGAAGCACCTCCCGAAGGGCCCGCTGCCGCACCGGGACCTGCCGCCCGGCCTCCTCGGCCTGTCGTTCGCGCTCTGGGGCGTCACGACCCTCACGTTCGTGACGGCGTACGTCGACACCCTCATCCTCGGGGTCTTCTGGCCCGAGCTCGACGTCGGGATCTACTCGGCCGTGATGACGCTCGCGCGGCTCATCCTCGTCGTCAGCGCCGCCGTGACGTACATCTTCCTGCCGGTCGCGGCGCGGCTCACCGGGCTCGGCGACACGAAGACGCTCGGCGAGACGTTCGTGACGACGACCCGGTGGATGATGGTCTTCACCGTCCCGATCTTCCTCCTCTTCGCGATCCTGCCCACCGACTCGATCACGACCGTCTTCGGACCGAACTATGTCGGCGGGGCGGAGGCGCTCGTCCTGATCACGGTGGGGGCCCTCATCTCGATCCTCTTCGGTCCGGTCAACGCGGCGCTCGCCGGGGCCGGCGCGACGCGGCCGCTCCTCATCTCGACCGCGATCTCCGCGCTCTCGAACATCGCGCTCAGCCTCGCGCTGATCCCGAAGTACGGCCTCATGGGGGCGGCGGTCGCGTGGACGGTCGCGCGCGTGCTCTACCCGGCCACCGCCGCGCTCGCGTTCTACTGGCGGAACGGCATCCAGCCGTTCCACCGCTCGCTCGTCTATCCGCTCACCCTCTCCCTCGCCGTCGGGATCCCCCTGTTCGTCGGGATCCTCTACGTGCCCCACCCGTACTGGATCGTCTTCCCGCTCTACTTCGTCGGCGTCGCGCTGTGCATCGGGGCGGTGCTCGTGACCCGCAGCGTGGAGGAGGGCGACTTCGTCGCCTGCCGGGCCGCCGAGCGGCTCGTCGGCCGGCCGCTCCCCTGGCTCCGCCACCTCCTCGAGCGCTCGCTCCCCACCCCCCGGGAGGTGCGGGATGGCCCCCCCCTCTCCTGAGCCGCGGCGCCCGGACGTCCTCGTCCTCGTGATGGACTGCGTCCGGGCGAGCGAGTTCCCGGGGAGCAGTCCCGATCCGGTCCCGATGCCGTTCGCCGAGCGCCTGCGCGCCGAGAGCGTCGTCTACCCGCGGGCGGTGAGCGTCGCGCCGTGGACCCTCCCGTCCCACGCCAGCATCTTCACGGGCCTCTACCCGTGGGAGCACGGGTGCCACGGAAAGGGCAGCCTGCGGCTCGACCCGCGCGTCGGGCGGCTCGCGACGACGCTCGCCCGGGGCGGCTACGCGACGGCCTCGATCTCCGCGAACCCGATCATCAGCCCGAACTACGGGCTGGTCGACGGGTTCGACTACTCCGCCTGGGGCGAGTGGTGGGAGCAGGTGCACCGCTGGCGCGGCGCGCCGACGCACACGAGCCGGGGCGGCGGCGGGAACGGCGCCGCGACGGTCGAGGACCTGTCGCTCCGCGACCGCACCACGCGCCGGCTGAAGCTCGTCCTCCAGCGCCTGCCGGCCTCGCTCGCGCTCCTCGACGGGGTCGGCCGTCGGATCGCCGACCCCGAGGGGAAGACCGTGGGGAAGGCGAACCCGTGGATCGAGCCCACCCTCCGGGCGTGGCTCGCCGCCCAGGCGCGGGACCGCCCGACGTACTGCTTCATCAACGTGCTCGACGCCCACGAACCGTACCTGCTCGACCCCACGGAAGCGACGTCGGTCGCCGAGTGGTGGCGGACGATGCGCTTCGGGCAGGACGCGCTCGCCGTGCTCGCGCCGGCGCACCTCCCGCCCGAGAACATGGCCCGGATGCACGCGCTCTACCGGAGCGCGATCGCGGCGATCGACCGCCGGCTCGAGCGGATCGTGTCGATCTACCGCGAGGCGGGCCGCTGGGACGACACGCTCCTCCTCCTCACGAGCGATCACGGCCAGGGGTTCGGCGAGCACGGGATGGTCTGGCACGGGGTGAGCACGGAGGAGGAGATGCTCCGCGTGCCGCTCTGGGTCCGGTTCCCCCGCGCCGAGCGGGGCGGGTCCGTGGCCCGGGGATGGGCGACCCCGATGGACGCCGCGCCGACGATCCTGCGGGCGGCCGCGCTCGCCCCGGACCGTCCGTTGTCGGGGGCGGCCCTCCAGACCCTCGTCGACGGGCCCCGGGACGCGCCCCTCCTCGCCGCCGGGGACGGAACGGAGTGGAACCGCCCCCTGATGGCCCACCTCCCGCCGCAACGCCAGAAGGACCTGAACGTCTTCTCGATCGCCGCGTACGTGGGCTCGACGAAGATCGTCGTCGACGCCGTGTCGGGCTCCGTGCGCGGCTGGAACCTCGAGGACGCCGCGCCGGTCCCGCTCCGGGACTCGGAGCTGAACGCGCCCGGACTCGAGCCGGTCATCGCATCGGCCCGTCGGGCGGCCGGGGCCCTCGTCCACCCGAGCGCGCCCGACGTGAGCGAGGACGTCGACGAGCGGCTCCGCTCCTGGGGCTACGGCTGACCGGGAGCGCGCGGAAAGCGCCGGTGGGCTCCGATCCGACCTCGTGCGGTCCGGTGGCGGGGTCTCAGCTGGTCGGTGGCGGGGTCGGTCCGGCCGCGTCGGTCCCCGCGGCGCTCGCGCTCTTCGAGGAGCGCCGCCGGGCCACGTAGACGATCGACATGATCACCGCCGCCGCGCCCACGGCGATCAGCGCCCAGACCCAGAGCGGCCAACTGCCGGGGGAGGCCAGCGAGGAGCCACCCTTGCCGCCGCCCGGGCCGGAGCCGCCGCCCGAGCTCGACGAGAACGTGATCTGCACCGAGACGTTCGAGCCGCTGACCGTCACGGTTCCGTACGCCGGGCTCTCCGAGTAGTTGAGCGCGTTCGCGACCGTGTAGTTGTACGTGCCGTTCGGCGCGGTGAGCTCGAGACCGGCGCCCGAGGTGGTGGCCTGGGTGCCGCTGAGCGTCACCGACCAAAGGGTCGCGTTCGGCAGGCCCGTCTCATTGAACTGGATCGTGTAGAGCGACTCGGTGAAGGTGATCGTCACGTACACCGGGAACCCATCGACCGTCACGTTCCCGCTGGCCGGCGACACCGAGTAGTCGAGGACCGGGCCCACCGCGAAGGAGTACGTTCCGTCGTGCTCGAAGAAGGCGATCGTGGCGCCCGAAGAGGACCCGGCGGTCCCGTTGAGGACGATCTGCCACGGGCTCCCGTTCGGGAGGCCGCTCTCCGTGAAGTCGACCGCGTACGGCGGAGGCCGGGAGGTCCCGACGACGCTCATGTTGTCCGACGCGGCATTGCCCACGTAGGCGACCCCTTGCGGATCCGCGAAAGTGACGCCGACCGGGAAGGTGCCCACGTCCACTCGGGCGACGACCGAGTTCGTCGATCCCGAGATCACCGCGGTCTGGTTCGCGAGCTCGTCGGCGACCAGGATCACACCGGTCCAGTTGTCGTAGGCGAGACCGGTCGGACCGGCGCCGACGTCCGTGATCGTGGAAACGACCTCGTTCGTCGACGCGTTGATGACGGTCGTGCTGTTCGACAGGAGGTTGTCCACGTAGACGTCGCCGTTCGCGGGGTCCACGGCCACGCCCATCGGCGCCGTGCCGACGTCGAGGTTCGCGACCACGGCGTCCGTCGCCACGTCGATCACGCTCACGTTGTCGGATTTCGCGTTCGCCACGTACAAGGAATCGGTCGCCGCGTCGTAGGCCGACGCGATCGGTTCGAGCCCCACGGGGATGCTGGCCGTGACGGAACGAGTCGCCCCCGCGACCACGCTCACATTGTTCGAGCCCTCGTTGGTCACGAAGAGCGTATCCGTCGCGGCATCGAACGCGAGGCCGACCGGCTGCAGCCCGACGCCGACCGTCCACTTCACGCGCTCGCTCGTGGTGTCGATGACCGAGAGGGCGCCCGAGAGGGAGTCCGCGACGTAGACCGACGAGGTGGC
>JASHYU010000247.1 GCA_030042855.1 Thermoplasmata archaeon | reverse complement strand
GGACGGCGCGCGGCCGCCGCGCGAGGGTGGCCGGGGATCGAGTGCGTCCTCGGCGACGCATCGTCGACCGACGCGCTCGACGGCGCCGTGCCGGCCGACCTCGTGCTGGTCTGCGGCATCTTCGGCAACATCACCGACGAGGACGTCCGCGGGACGATCGATCACCTGCCCGAGCTCTGCGCGCCCGGGGCGACGGTGATCTGGACGCGGGGCCGCTTCGCGCCGGATCTCACGCCGGCCATCCGCGACTGGTTCCGGGACGCGGGGTTCGAGGAGATCGCCTTCACCCCGATCCCCGGATCGACGGCGTCCGTCGGCGCCCACCGGCTCGCGCGCCCGCCGCGACCGTTCGCTCCGGGCGTCCGGCTGTTCACCTTCCTTCCGAAGGAGCAACGGCCGTCCTCCCGCGCCGAGGCGTCGACGGCCGCTCCCGAGCCGGGGGCCCGGCCGGCATGAGCTCGTCCCCCGCCCGTCCGATCGGCCGCGGGGCCCGGATCCGGACCGCCCGGCTCTCGATCGAGCCGCTGCGTCGCGGGCACGCCCGCGCGCTCTACGTCGCGCTCCGCGATCCGCGGATCTACGACTACGTGCCGGACGCTCCCCCGCCGTCGATCCGGGCGACGGCGACCCGGATCCAGCGGCTCGCGCGCGGCCCCCCGACGGGGAGCCCGGAGCGCTGGCTCAACTGGGTGGTGCGCGCGCGCGCGAGCGGTCGGGTCGTCGGAACCGTCCAGGCGACCGTGCGCCCGGACCGGCGCCGGGCCGGGGTCGCCTACCTCTTCGCGCCCGAGTACTGGGGCCGCGGGTACGCGTCGGAAGCTCTCGCCGCCCTCCTCGCCGCCCTTCGGGCGCAGGACGGGATCGCTACCTTCGAGGCCCGGGTCGACGCCCGGAACCATCGATCGATCCGGCTCCTCCGACGTCTCGGGTTCGAGCTCGTCCGGACCGTGCCCCACGCCGAGTTCCTCCACGGTGCGTGGGGCGACGAGCACGTGTTCCGGCGCCGGATACCGGACGCACGTCGCGCGGGTCCACGGGTTGGGCGCGGGCGTCGTCCCGGTCCGACCCGCCCGGTCCCGGCTCAGGGGGTGTGACGCGAGGGGGTCCGCGGGAACGGGGTCGTGTCCCGGATGTGCTCGCGCCGCAACGCCCAGCGGAGGAACCGTTCGATCCCCATGCCGAAGCCGGCGTGCGGCACGTTGCCGTGCCGGCGGAGATCGAGGTACCAGTCGTACGTCGCCGGGTCCGCCCCGACCTGACGGAGCCGCTCCTCGAGGCGGTCGATCC
Organism: Thermoplasmata archaeon; assembly: GCA_030042855.1. Next base: position 2,685 of record JASHYU010000247.1, on the reverse strand, counting down.
GGGTCTCGCGGCAGGACGCGCCCACGAGCTCGCCGTACCCCTCGGGGCCCAGGAGGTCCGCGGCATCCGCGGTCCGCGGGTCGTCCGCGCTCTGGAGCATGTAGAACGCCTTGATCGCGCGCGGATAGTGCGTCACGAACAGCGGTCGGCGCTCCCCGACGGTCAGCGCCCGCTCCTCCGCGGTACCGAGATCGCTGCCCCACTCGACCGGGAAGCCCTCCGCGCGCAGGCGGTCGATCGCGGCCGTGTACGTCATCCGGGGGAACGGCGGGGCGATCGCGGCGAGCTCGGCCGGCGGGCGGCCGAGGGATTCGAGGTCCTTCGCGCACTGCTCGGCGAGCCGGTGGCACACGAACGCGAACATCCGCTCGACGAAGTCGAGGAGACCGGCGAAGTCGCACCAGGCGAGCTCGACCTCGATGTGCTGGTACTCGGTCAGGTGCCGGGTCGTCCGGGACTTCTCGGCCCGGAACGAGGGGGTCAACGCGAACACCCGCTCGTGCGGGGCGATCATCGCCTCGAGATAGAGCTGGGCCGTCTGCCCGAGGTAGCCGGGCCGGCCGAAGTAGTCGAACGCGAACGCCTCCGCCCCGCCCTCGGCCGCGTTCCCGGTCAGGATCGGGGGCGTGACCTCGAGGACGTCGTCCTGCTCCATGAAGGCGCGCAGCGCCCGGAGCGTCTCGGCCTTGATCCGGAACGTCGCGACGAACTCCTGGGAGCGGATCGCGAGGTGGCGGTGATCGAGGAGGAACTCCTCGGTCTGGTCCGCGAAGATCGGGAACGGCGCGCCGGGATCGATGACCCCGATCCCCTCCGCCCGGACCTCCCGCCCGGCGGGGGCGCGGGGATCCGCCGCGACCGTCCCTTCGACCTCGATCGCGCCCTCGACCTGGACGTGCTCGGCGGCATCGAACGCCGCGTCGCCGAGCGCGTCGCGGCGGCCGGTCACCTGGACCGAACCCGTCCGATCGCGGAGCACGATGAACAGGATGCCGCCGGAGGACCGCGTGCGCAGGACCCAGCCGTGCAGTCGGACCCGCGCCCCGATGGCGTCCGGCTCGAACGCGCGGCGGACGGCGTCGAACCGGGGCGGGGTCACTGGTACTCCCGCCACTTGTGCCCGCACTTCGTGCACTCGAAGATCCGCGTCTCGGGCTCGTCCGCCCCGCGCGTCTGGCGCAGCACCCAGTACGCCTCGTCGTTCCCGCACTTCGGGCAGACCTCCGCCGTCTTGGGGAGGGTCGCGGTCTTCGTCTCGACGACGTCCACCCGGCGCTCCGTCGGCGTCTCGTGGACGACCGCGACCCCGGCGCCGAGGGGGAGCGTCGTCCCGCACCCGGTGCAACGCCAGACGCCCCCGGCCCGGTCCGGTCGCATGAGGCGCTTACACTTCGGACAGAACTTCACGGCGGGCAGAGAGCCGGGCGCGGCTATTTGACGGTTCGCCGGGGGCCGTCAGCTGAGGAGGGTCTCGGGCCCGCCGGCGCTCGACGCGGGGGCGTCGGGCGGCGCGACGCTCAGGGGCAGCGGCGACGGCTTCGCGTTCGGCGCCCGGAGCCGGCGCAGGTGCTCCCAGCGGGTCTCGAGGTCCGCCTTCGTCCCGATGTCGTGCCGCAGGCTGTACTCCCCCCCCACGTGGGCGAGCGCGGCCTCGACGCGGGCCGAGGCCTCGTGGATCGCGCTCGCCTCGCCGACCAGCGCGATCCCGCGGGAGGTGCCGAGGCGCACCTTCCCCGGACCCGCCGCCTCGACGCTCCCGTAGACGACGTGGACGCCCGTCGCCTCGATCGCGGGCGCGTCGAGCGTGAGGATCCCGCCGGGCCGCGGCTTGTCGCCGTAGCCCGGGGGCACGAGGTACTTCACGACGGTCGAACGGAGCCGGAACTGCAGGAGGTTCGGATCGACCCGGCCCGTCGCGACCCCGTAGAGGAGGTCGGCGAAGTCGCCCTCCTCGTAGAGCGTCAGGACGTTGATCCCTTCGGGGTCCCCGAAGCGCGCGTTGAACTCGAGGAGGTAGGGACCGTCCGCGGTGAGCATGAACCCCCCGTAGAGGATCCCGCGGTAGCCGAGCCCGTCGGCCCGCAGGGCCGCCACCGCCTGGGTGAGGATCCCGAACGCGCGGTCCCGGTCGGCGGCGGAGAGGAACGGGAGGAGGTGATCGCGCTGCGAGTACGCGCCCATGCCGCCCGTGTTCGCTCCCCGGTCGCCCTCGAGCGCGCGCTTGAAGTCCTGGACCGCGGGCATCGGGTACGCGCCCGAGTCGGTGACGAACGCCATCAGGCTGAACTCCTCGCCCTCGAGCTTCTCCTCGAAGAGGACCCGGTCGCCCTGGAGGAGGAGCGACTTCGCGTAGACCGCGGCCTCCTTCGCCGAAGTGAAGTCCGAACCCTGGACCCACACGCCCTTCCCCGCGGTGAGGCCCGCCGGTTTCACCACGAACGTGGACGAGAACCGGGCGAGCGCGCGGTCGACCTCCTCCGGCGTCTCGGGCGCGACCCACTTCGGCTGGCCCCCGACGCCGTGGCGCTGCAGCAGGTCGCGGCAGTACCACTTCGACGACTCGATGCGCGCGGCGGAACGGTCCGGGCCGACGGTGGGGACCTCGGCCGCCCGGAGCGCGTCCGCGACGCCGGCGGCGAGCGGGGCCTCGGGGCCGATCACCGCGGCCCCGACCTTCTCGGCGCG
>JASHYU010000246.1 GCA_030042855.1 Thermoplasmata archaeon | reverse complement strand
GGACGGCCATCGATCAGGGGCACTTCTTCAATCTCTACGATCTCCTGCTCAAGGGGACCGATTGGTCCATCACGATCTCGGTCGCGATCGTCGTCTCGGGGGCGATCATCGGTCTCGTCCTCGGCGCGATGGCCGGCTACTTCGGGGGCGTCACCGACGAGGTCCTCATGCGGCTCACCGACATCTTCCTGTCCATCCCGGGGATCCTGCTCATCATCGTCATCGTGATCGCCGGGCGGGAGGCCGGAATCGGGGGCTTCACCGATGACGTCATCCTCGTCACCCTCGCCTTTATCGTCACCTGGTGGCCCACGTACACCCGCATCGTGAGGAGCCAGTCGCTCGTCGTGCGGGAACAGAAGTACGTCGAGGCCGCCCGGGCGAGCGGCGCGAAGAACGGTCGGATCCTCCGAAAGCACGTGATCCCGAACAGCGTCTTCCCGGTCTTCATCCAGATGTCGCTCGACGTCGGGACCGTCCCGCTCACCCTCGCGGCGATCGCCTATCTCGGGTTCATCATCTTCCCGTCGCAGCTCATCCCCGAATGGGGGAGCGTCGCAGCGGCCGCCACCGAGGTGATTCCCACCCTCTTCCAGTACTGCGCGACCGTGGTCTCGGGTTGCGTCATCCCCTGGTGGCAGATTCTCTTCCCGGGCATCGCGCTCTTCCTCTTCGCGATCAGTGTGAACCTCCTCGCCGACGGCCTGCGGGACGCGCTCGATCCCCGCCTTCGGAGGTAGATTGGTCGCGACGGCACTCTCTCCGTCGGTCGTCCCCGTACCTGAGTCCGCCCAGGCCGAACGCCTCCGCGTCGAAGCGCCCCCCGAGCCCGCCGGGACGACGACGCGGGCGCCCGTCGTGCTCGACGTCCGGGACCTGACCACGTACTTCTACACCTACGACGGCGTCGTCCAGGCGCTCGAGGGCGTCTCGTTCAAACTGCGCCGGGGGGAGACGCTCGGCCTCGTGGGCGAGACCGGCTGCGGTAAGTCCGTCACGGCGTTCTCGATCACCCGGCTCGTCCAAGAGCCGCCCGGACGGGTCGTCGGCGGGACGGTACTGTTCCGGGGCGCGAACCTCCTCTGGGGCCTCGCGGAGGAGGCGACGTTCAAACCGATCAAGGGATCCGACCGGGTGAAGGTCCGTCGACGCTTCCGCAAGATCAAGGCGTCGCACGACCGGCTCGCCTCGATCCGCGGCGGGGGCATCGCGATGATCTTCCAGGAGCCGGGCCAGGCGATGAACCCGGTCTTCTCGATCTCCGACCAGGTCGGCGAGGTGGTGCTCCTGCACCGGGCGATCGAGCTCATCGACGGCCTGCTCGCGGCGACGCCCGACGCCCCCGGCGTGGCCCCGGCGATCGAGCAGCTCGTCGCCGCCGCCCGGGACGGCGACCCGACCGCGATCTCGGCCGCGGCGGCCGAGGTCGGGCGCGCGGTCAACGTCGCCTCCTTCGGCGTCGAGGCCCAGTATCTCGCGAAGGACGCTACGCCCGATACCTGGGACCGCCTCGGGCGCGAGCTCGAGCACCGGCTCCGCCGTCTCCGCCTCAGCCGGAGCCAACGCGCGTACCTGCGCAACCGTCGCCACCTCGCCGAGGCGGAGCAGCGACTGCGCGGCGTGTACCTCGACGAGATGCGCCACGGCGAGCCCCGCGCGCGGGACCGGCGACGCGCCCTGTCGGCGCGGCGGGGGGCGCGGCTCGCGGGGCTGCGCTTCGCCCTGCCGGGCATCAAGCGACGGGCGAGCAAGCCGGTTCGCGAGGAGACCTTCTGGCGCGTCGTCCAGGCGCTCGAAGGGGTACGCATCGCGAACCCCGTCCAGGTCGCGAAGGGGTTCCCGCACGAGCTCTCGGGCGGCATGCTCCAGCGCGTGATGATCGCGATGGCGCTCGTGGGCAACCCGGACATCCTGCTCGCCGACGAGCCGACGACCGCGCTCGACGTGACGATCCAGGCGCAGATCCTCGAGCTGATGCGCGATCTGCGGCACCGGGTCGGCACCGCGATCCTCCTGATCACGCACGATCTCGCCGTGATCGCGGAGGTCGCGGACCGCGTGGCCGTGATGTACGCGGGCCAGATCGTGGAGACCGCGGCGGTGAAGGAGGTCTTCAACCGCCCGCTCCACCCGTACGCCCAGGGGCTGCTCGCGTCGATCCCGAGGTTCGATCAGCCGACGAAGAAGCTGACGTCCATCTACGGCTCGGTCCCGAACCTGATCCATCCGCCCTCGGGCTGCCGGTTCCATCCGAGGTGTCCCTACGCGATGCCGGTCTGCCGGGAGTCCCGCCCCCCGCTCACGGACGAAGGGAACGGCCACCACGTCGCCTGCTTCCTCTATAACGGCCCGAAGGTCGTCGAGTAGGCCCATGGTCGCGGTCCCCTCAGCGGAGGAGAGCGGCTCGGACGTCGTGTTGACGACGTTCTACCTCCGCAAGTACTTCCCGATCCGGGGCGGCCTCTTCAGCCAGCACGTCGGCGACGTGCAGGCGGTCGACGGGATCTCGTTCACGATCCGGCGCGGCGAGACGGTCGGCCTCGTCGGCGAGTCGGGCTGCGGGAAGACGACCGTCGGCCGGCTGATGCTCCGGTTGATCGAACCGTCGTCCGGGCACGCGTTCTACCGCCCGCCGCCCGAGGTCTTCGCTCGGCTCAACGACCTCTACGGCGAGCTGCGGCCCTACGCGAGCGGGCCCGACGGGTTCGAGTCCGCGCCGGCGAGCTCGAAGCAGGCGCTCGCCGAGATCGACAAGCTCGCGGACCAGTACTCGATCTACCGGAAGTCCCGGCGGGAGATGGCCGGGATCCGCGCGCGCTTCCAGATGGTCTTCCAGGACCCGTTCAGCTCGCTCAGCCCCCGGCAGCTGGTGCGGGACATCGTCGCGGAGCCGCTCGAGGTCCACCACGTCGGGTCGAAGGCCGAGCGCGATCAGCGGGTCCTCGAGCTCCTGCGCGAAGTGGGGCTCAACCCCGAGCACGTGTGGCGCTACCCCCACGAGTTCTCGGGGGGGCAGCGCCAGCGGATCTGCATCGCCCGGGCGCTCGCGCTCCGGCCCGAGTTCATCGTCCTCGACGAGCCGACGAGCGCGCTCGACGTCTCGGTCCAGGCGCAGGTCCTCGGGATCCTCCAGAAGCTGAAGTCGGAGTTCAACCTCGCCTACCTGTTCATCTCCCACCACCTCTCGGTGGTCCGGGCGATCAGCGACCGGGTCGTCGTGATGTACCTCGGCCGGATCACGGAGGAGGCCCCGACCGACGAACTGTTCAGCCGACCGCTGCATCCGTACACCCAGGCGCTCCTCTCGGCGATCCCGATCCCGGACCCGACGCTCCACCGCGACCGGCTCGTCCTCTCGGGCGACGTGCCGAGCCCGTCCGCCCCTCCGTCGGGCTGCCGGTTCCACACGCGGTGCCCGGCGGTGATGCCGATCTGCTCGGAGGTCGATCCCCCGCTGACCGAGATCCGGCCCGGTCATTGGGTCGCCTGCCACCTCTATACCGCCCCGTCCGCGGGCGTCAGTGCGACCGCGGAGGTCGGCCCGGCGCCGACCACCGCGCCCCCGGTCGGTCCCACGGGGGCCCCGATCCTTTCGACGTAGCCGAGCGTTCGCCGCCCCGCGGCCCCGGCGCGGACGCCGTCTCGGCGGGAACCGCTATAGTGAGGCCGCTCCTCGAGGGGGCGTGACCGGCCCTCCGAGGCGGTCGTCCGGTCGACGCCGCCGGTTCGGCCTTTCCCCCTACGCCCGGTACGCGGTACAGCGCGCGCTGCTCCTGCCGGCCCAGCTCTTGCTCGTGCTCCTGATCCTCTACCTCGCGCTCTACATCCCGAGCGTGATCTCGCTGGGCCAGTACGAGGGACTCACCGGGTTCTGGACCGGCTTCTCTCAGCTGATCGTCAACGATTTCACCGGGAACTGGGGCCAATCGATCCAGTACGGGGGCGTGCCGATCGTCCAGCTGTACGCCTGGGCGATCCCACAGTCGGTCGAGCTCGCGGTCTTCGCGCTCGGGATCGCCGCGGCGATCGCCTATCCGACGAGCCTGCTCGCCGGCTGGGCCCGGCGGACCCCGGTCGACGCGTCGGTCCGCCTCACGTCTCTCTTCGGCACGTTCTTCCCGGTGATCATCGCGGGCGGCCTCCTCCTCTCGGGACTGTTCTACTGGTTCTACCGCACGTACCACGACATCCCGGTCGGCATCCTGCCGAACTCGTTCTGGTGGTTCGATCAGGGGTACCTCCTGCCCCCCTCGTGGGTCCTGTTCACGCAGGCGTTCACGCAGCCGACCGGTTTCCCGCTGATCGACGGCGCGCTCCACGGAGCCTGGGCGTTCGAGGAGATCGTCCTCGTGAAGACCCTGATCCAGGCCTCGGTGATCGCGATCATCTACGTCTCGATCTTCCTGCGGCACTCGTTCACGGTCGTCCGGGACGCGAGCGAGGAGCTGCACGTGGTCGCCGCGCGCTCGCGGGGCCTCTCGGACCGCACGCTCCTCTGGCGCCATACCGCCCGCCGGGTGCGCCCGACGTTCCTGCTCGTCTTCGCGCTCACGCTCCCCGCGTACCTCGGCACGCAGTTCGTCGTCGAGGCGGTCTTCCAGGACTACGGGCTCGGGAGCCTGGTCCTGCTCACCCTGACGGGCCAGATCCCCGAGCGGTACACGCTCGCGCCGATCCTCGAGTCCTGGCAGGTCATGATGTTCCTCCTCGCGATCGCGGTGCTCCTCTGGCTGCTCGCGGTCGATCTCCTCGCCCACCGACTGGATCCCCGACCGGTGGCGGGACGGTGAGCGCGGCCCCCGCCTCGCCGGCCCTCCCGCCGGCGATCCGCGCGGTCCGCCCGCGGTGGCGCGCGCGCTACGGCCGGCACCCCCTCGGCCTCACCTTCTGGCTCGGGGCCGCCGTCCTCGCCGCGTACCTCGTCGCCGCGCTCAGCGCGCTCGTGGTGTTCCGCGGCTCGCTGGGGACGCTCGCGACGAACCCGGCGTGGATCTACGGGCCGCCGTTCGGCCCGGCGATCGGTCCCTCGTCCGCTCACCCGTTCGGGGTCCTCCCCGGCCTCGGCGTGGACCTGTTCGACGCGCTCTGGCAGGCGACCCCCTGGGACCTCAGCCTGGTCGCGAGCATCCTCGCCTTCGATGCCGCCCTCGGCTGGGTGCTGGGCGCCCTCGCCGGGTTGAACGAGGGCGGCCCCCTCGACACCGTCATCAGCTGGGTCGGCGACACCCTCGGCGCCATCCCCTCCTTCTTCCTCATCGTCGGCATCTTCGCCGGCCTCAGCTTCGTCGCCCCCGCCGACATCGGCCTCCCCCTCTTCGTCCTCCTCTTCGGCCTCATCATCTGG
>JASHYU010000245.1 GCA_030042855.1 Thermoplasmata archaeon | reverse complement strand
GCTGATGGTCGACGACGTCCCCGCCGGCAACATCGCGGCGGTCATCGGCCTCTCGGACGCCTTCGCCGGCACCACGATGTCGACCGTGCCGGACATGGTTCCCTTCGAGGAGATCCGTCACGTCTCGGAGCCGGTCGTGACGGTCGCGATCGAGCCGAAGCACATGGGCGACCTCCCGAAGCTCATCGAGGTGATGCGCAAGGTCGGCAAGGAGGACGCGAGCCTGCGTGTCGAGATCAACCAGGAGACCGGCGAGCATCTCCTCTCGGGGATGGGGGAGCTGCACCTCGAGATCACGCAGTACCGCATCGTCAACGACTACAAGGTCGAGATCGAAGCGTCCAAGCCGATCGTCGTCTACCGGGAGACCGTCGAGCATCCCGGCGGCCCGTTCGAGGGGAAGTCCCCGAACAAGCACAATCGCTTCTACTTCGAGGTCGAGGCGCTTCCCGCCGCGGTCGTGCGCGCGATCCAAGAGGGGGAGATCCCCCAAGGAAAGTCGTTCAAGGACACAAGGACGCTCGTGACCAAGCTCGAGTCCTATGGGATCCCGCGCGACGAGGGCCGCGGGCTCGTGGCCGTCGAGGGGACGAACATCCTGTTTGACGTCACGAAGGGGATTCAGTATCTCAACGAGACGATGGACCTCATCATCGACGCGTTCAAGGAGGCGATCGGACGGGGCCCGCTCGCCAACGAGCGGGTCTTCGGGCTCAAGGTGCGCCTCGTCGATGCCAAGCTCCACGAGGACTCCATTCACCGCGGGCCAGCCCAAACGATCCCCGCCGCCCGCTCCGGGATCTACGGCGCGATGGTCCTCGGCGACCGACAGCTGCTCGAGCCGATCCAGAAGGTCACGGTCAACGTCCCGCAGGACGTCCTCGCAGGCGCGACCCGCGAGCTCCAGCGCCGCCGAGGCGAGATCCTCGACATGACGAGCGTCGGCGACCTGCAGACGGTGGTCGCGAAGGTCCCCGTCGCCGAGCTCTTCGGCTTCGCCTCCGACATTCGCAGCGCGACGGCGGGCAAGGTCCTCTGGTCCACGGAGTCCATGGGATTCGAGCCGATCCCCTCCGAGCTCCAGCCGAAGGTGGTCGCCGAGGTGCGCCAGCGGCGCGGGCTCAAGCCCGAGCCGTACGACGCAGCGTACTACTCCGGGTAGCTAGGCTCCGCTGCCGCAGTCGGCACCGACTCCTTCGGGGGCCGGACCCGCGCGCCCTCGACTGCACTAACCCAACACGCGCCACGAGCCTTCAGCTTCGAGCATTACATACTACATGACGTAGTAAGAAATACACACCTACTACGGACGTAGTAGGAAGTGTACGTGGAAGTTACTATGCATGTAGTAGCTAACGCGTCACGCCAAGGCGGTGGCGTTCGATCGGCGGCGTTGGGCGGGCGGCTCGGCCAGACTATCCAGGGTTCGCTGCCGGGGTCGCGGCCCCTCGGCCGATCGCGAGCGCAGTGGCCACGCCCCCTCGCGGTCGAGGAGCCACCGCTTCCTCCAAAGCCCGAGGCCGTAGCCGGTGATCGCACCGCCGTGCCCCACTACGCGGTGGCACGGGATGATGATCGGGATCGGGTTGCGGTGCATCGAACCTCCCACCGCCCGGGCGGAGCCGCGATGCCCGACCCTGCGAGCCAGCTCCCCGTAGGTCACGGTCGACCCCACGCGGACGCCCACGAGCTCTCGCCAGACCTGACGATCGAACTCGGACTCGGTCTCGGGCTCGAGATCGACGTCGAACGACTCCCGCTTGCGATGGAAGTACTCGGAGAGCTGGCGCGGGGGGCTCCCGGCGGGGAACGGCGGCCGGCGCCGGGTTGCGCCCGGCGGGACTCCGGTCTGGGCGACGCCGTTCTCGACCAAGTCCACGACGGTGACGGTCGAGCCGTGATAGACGATTCGGAACGGCCCGATCGGAGTCGGGACGTCGGCGAATTCGAGCGGTTCGGCCATGAGCAATCTCTGAAAGGACGGACGCTTATCTCGCTTCCTTGGGGGGCCCGCGCTCGAGCCGCGTGAATACGGCCGGGTTCGAGGCGATTGGAGCCGCGGCCGGCTCGACGGGAGAGGGGCGGTCTTTTCTCGCCGAAGCGGCTATCGTCTGGTCGCCGAGTCGGGTCGCGGGACCCCCGGCGCAGCTTAGGGAGCAGTAGAGATTGGCCACACCGAGTATACCAGCACCCGCTCCGGGAGCCCGCATCCCCGGCGTGCCCGAGCGCCTCCGGGCGTTTGGCGGCTCGATCTTCCGTTCGTTCTCCAACCTACAGACGCTCTATCGCTGGGCGCTGATCGGGATCACGGTCGGAGTCATCGCGGGGTTTGTCGCGATCGCCTTCTACGAAGCGCTCGAGGCGGCGTCCAACGGGCTCCTCGGGAGCCTCCTCGGGATCCATCTTCCGGCGAACGGCACCGCCCCGGGGGTAGGATTCAGCTGGACGACGGACTCCGCCACGTTCTGGATCCTGCCCGCGATGCTCGCGGCCGGTGGGATCAGCGTCGGGCTTCTGACGACGTACGTCGCTCCTGAGACCGCCGGGCACGGGACCGACGAGGCGATCCGAGCGTTTCACCACGGCCAGGGGGTCGTCCGGAAGCGGACGCCCCCGATGAAGTTCATCGTCTCGGTGCTCACGCTTGGCACGGGCGGGAGCGGCGGGCGCGAGGGACCGACGGCGCAAATCGGCGCCGGACTCGGCAGCATCGTCGGAGGCCCGCTCGGCCTCTCGACGCGCGAACGCAAGATCGCGCTGATGACCGGGGTCGGCGCCGGGATCGGCGCGATCTTCAAGGCTCCGTTCGGAGCCGCCCTCTTGTCGAGCGAGGTCCTCTACATCGCCGACTTCGAGCCGGACGTCATCATGCCGGCGATCCTCGCGTCGGTCATCTCCTACTCGATCTTCGGGAGCATCGAGGGGTTCAATCCCGAGTTCGCGACTCCGTCCGGCCTCGGCTGGACGCCCGAGCAGCTGCCGATCTACGCACTCCTCGGCGCGGTCGCCGCGCTCGCCGGCATCCTGTACGTCGTCGCCTTTCGGCGCAGCCGATCGTTCTTCCGCGGGATCGACACCCCGAGGTTCGTCCGCCCCGCGATCGCCGT
>JASHYU010000244.1 GCA_030042855.1 Thermoplasmata archaeon | reverse complement strand
GATGCGGTACCTCGCGATCGACCAGGACGACATGGCGCAGGCGATGGAGGTCCTCGGACGGGTGCTGCCCGGGGCGCGGGCAGCGTAGGAGGCGGCTATGAACGAGGCCGAAAGGGCACTTTCTATGACGGGGGGGACTCGAATCCGGCCGAGCCCATCTCCGACGCACCGTGACGGGACTCTCGTCCCTGGTGACGCGATCGATGGAAACTCGCCGGCGGTCCGGGCGCTCGCCGTGCGGTCGGCCGAGTTCCCACAGTCGATTCCCCGTTCCCGAAGTTTCGGCCGGGCCCGGAGTTTCCGTGTTACGAGGCTTTGTATAACCCAGACCCATCGGGTCCCTACCATGTCGAAGTTCGCCCGACTTGCGAAGAATGGCTGGCTGATCGCTGCGGTGGTCGCGCTCGGCGCCCTGATGATCTTGCCGGCGGGTTCGGTGATCTCGAGCCATGCCGGATCGACCTCGGTGGGCGCCTCGACGTCCGGTCTGAAGGTGAGCACGTCGCCGTCCGCCCCGACGGCGTCGGGGGCCGGGACGGACACGACCGGGCTGACCGGAACCGCTTCTCAGTCCACTCCGGAATCCCAGCTCCTTTCTCAGGTGCCGTCTTCGCTGAGCCACGTGCCGTGGATCGAGTCCCTGACCCATCAAGGGCCCACCCTGGCCCCGCTGACCTCGCTTCCGAACCTCGCGCTGCTCGAGCATCCGGCGACGGCGGTCGACGGGCAGATCAACCCGTTCTACGTCTCGCAACCGGCGCCGCTGGGTCTCGCGGATTACGGGCTCGGCACGCAGACCTATTCGTACAACACCTCCCACATCTTGGGCGAAGTGACGTTCAACACCCCGCCGAACGTCACCGACCCGGCGTCCACCGGGGTGACCGAGGTCTCCGGTCAGTCCGACGGGTACGTCGGGAGCCTGAACGAGTTCGGGATCCAGCTCAATACGGTCGCGACGAACATCTCGATCCCCGGCATCGACCAGGGATTCTTCTGGACCCAGAACGTCGTCAACTTCAACGACACCGGGATCCACTTCGTCTCCGACACGTTCAACATGACCTCGGCGACGGAGAACCCGTACTACATCGCGGCGGGCACCCTCTACCAGGCGTGCGACTACGGTCAGTCCGGGATCAACAAGGTCCTCTACAACTACGGCGGGGTGTTCCAGTGCGTCGGCGGGACGATCCCCGTGAGCCCGGCCTCGTACCCCGTCACGGTCCAGCTCTACAACAACGCCTCGATCAACGCGCAGAAGCGGTCGGTCGTGACGTACGGCTACCGCATCATCGAGGCGGGCACCGGGCAGGTGTTCACCGGTATCTCCGACGCGGTCATCTTCAACAGCACGAAGCTGCCCGACCACGAGTCCGCGAACCCGCCCGGATTCTCGATCGATGGGTTCGCGCCGTCGCCGACGGGCCTGTTCCGGGATGCCGAGATCGTGCTCGTGGGCAACATCGGGGGCGACAACTCAGTCTTCCGCTCGATCAACGGAACGGTGCGCCTCGAGTACTCCAACGCGACGCGGGGCGGCTTCCGGAGCGTCCCCTCGGCCTACAACTTCGGGGGGGACACGGGCGAAACGTCGACCGGGATCGCGGACTACTGGACGACCGGCCACGCGCTCGTCATCAATCAGGGGCCCGCGATGCTCTACGGGCTCTGGGGAGCGGAGGCGTACGTCTCGGTCCGCAGCGGGGACATCCACCTCGCCGGCAAGATCTCCCCCAGCTACGGGTTCGTCTTCGTCAGCAACACGCCGGCCGTCCTCGATCCGTGGAACCCCAGCCTCAACGAGCGCGACAACATGAGCTGGCTGCCCACGACGGACACGGGAACGTTCAGCACGTACCTTCCGCCGCTCGGATCGCCGTGGACGACCGACTACTACGTCCAGGCGTTCGCGGCCGGGTTCCAGGAACTGAACGGGTCCGTGATCCACGGCTCGGACGCGTCCTACGACCTTTCGCTGACGTCGGCCCCGGGCACGCTGAACGCACCGCTCTACGCGTTCTCGAACGCGCAGATGGCCCTTCTGGCCAAGAACGTGGTCGGCGCGTCGGGGCCCCCGTACGACTTCGACGGGCTCGTCGACAACCTGAACTTCACGTTCGAGCACGTGAACGACTACGGCTACGCGACGTTCGAGGTCTTCATGACCCAGGGGGTCACCGAGCCGATCTGGGTCATCGACACCTACCAGGGCTACGACTCCGGCGGATACAACAACTACATCTTCGCGGACTACGGGTCCACGGTCGAAGGGGGCCTCCTCGCGCCGGCGCCGGCAATCTACGATGATCCGTTCTGGACGTCGGACATCAACCTGTTCGACGGCGCCCACGACCTGGTAGCGGACCAGATCATCGCCGGGTACGTGTACAACACGCAGGTCGTCCTCTGGCACGACACCGACGCGACGGTCGCCGACGTGCTCTCGGAGCTGTACACCTCGGGGGTCTGGGTCGGGGACTCCGTCGGGACGCACGTGTCCGACGTGGAGTCGATCATTGGCTCCGACGGGGTGACCGACATGGGCTCGTTCTCCACGACGGTGACGGACGTGTACGCGAACGCCTCCGTCGGCGTGGAGGCGCTGAGCAGCACCGGCGGCGCGTACTCGTGGCTCTTCGCGGCCAACGGGGGTGCCGGGTTCCTCGCGGGCGAGGACTACGGGGCTGAGGCCGACTACGACTCCTACTACTACCTACCGGGCACGACCGGGGCGACGGTCAACAATGTCATCGCGGCCGACGACTCGCTCGGCGTGAACTTCTCGCTCTCGCACGCGTCGACGGTCGTCGGCGTGAGCGCGATCGAGGACTCGGTCGGAGTCGAGGTCGACGACTCGCACGGCGCGACCGTCGTGGGGGTCACCGCCCAGTACGACTCGGAGGCCGTCTTCCTCCACGCGGTGAAGAACGTGCACGTCGAACAGGTCAGCGCGATCGGCGACTCCTACGGCGTCGTGGTGTGGGTCTCCGACCACGTCGTCGTCCGGTACGTGCTGGCCGACGACTACTCGGTCGGCGTCTACGTCGTCGACTCCACGGACGTGTCGGTCGCCCATGTGAAAGCGATCGACCACTCGGTCGGCGTCATCATCGTGGCGTGACTTGATCCCGAGCGCGCCGCGGGCCCAACCTCTTCCCGGCGCCTCGACCGCGCGTCCGCGCCCACCGGAGCGGACGCCCCGTCCCCGAACCCGTCAAGTCTAAGTTGGCGGACGCGAGCCCCCGGGACCGATGGACGAGGACCCGCGCGCCGAAGCCCCGCTCGTCATCCTGGGCGCCGGCTACGCGGGCCTCTCCGTCGCCGAGGAGGTGCGCCGCCGCTCCCGGGGGTCGATCCCGGTCACGCTCGTCGACCGGCATCCGGTGCACGTGCTCCGGACCGAACTGTACGAGGTCGGAGAGATCGCGCGGGCCGGAGGGGACCTCGCCCCCTGGCTCGTGCCGCTCGCGAAGGTCTTCGATCGGTCGTCCGTCACGCTCCGGCAGGGAACGGTCGACGCGATCGACCTCGCGGGGAGGTCCGTGCGCGTCGACGGGACCGCGCTTCCCTTCGGCGACCTCGCGATCTGCCTCGGGAACGTCGCCGCGTACTACGGCGTGCCGGGCGCCGCCGAGAACACGCACTCGGTCTACCGGCTCACGGCGGCCCAGCGCACCGCGGAGGCCGTGCGCGAGATCGAGCGCGCCTCGGCCGGCCGCCCGGGCGAAGAGCGACCGCGCATCGTGGTCGTCGGGGGCGGCTCGACCGGCACCGAGCTCGCCGCGGAGATCGCGACGACCGACTGGGCGGCGATCCTCGGCCGGCCGGTCCGCCCGCCGGACGTGTTCCTCCTGACCGGTTCCCTCCCCTTCCTCGCGGGCTTCCCCGAGCGCGTCATCGGCCTCGCCCGGGTGACGCTCCGGCGCGCGGGGGTGACGATCGTCCACGGACTCAACGTCGAGCGGGTCGACCCCCACCGCGTTCAGCTGACCGACGGGACCGTGCTCGCCTGTGACCTCGCGATCTGGTGCGCGGGGCTCGAGGCGCCGAGCCTCGTCCGGGAGCTGCCGGCTCCCCACGGACGAGGCGGCCGGCTCTCGGTCGGCCCGACCCTCGAAGTCCCCGGCCGGCCCGGGGTGTTCGCGGTCGGAGACGTGATCGAGCTGAAGGATCCCGACACCGGCGTGCTGGTACCGTCGACGGCGCAGGCCGCGATGGCGGAAGCCCGCGCCGCGGCGCGCAATGTCGTGGCCCGCCGCGCGGGCCGACCGCTCGAGCCGTATCGGTATCGCGAGCGAGGGATCCTCGTGGCCCTCGGCGTGCGACGGGCCGCGGGACGGGTGGGACCGCTCACCCTGTGGGGGAATCCCGCCCGGTTCCTGAAACGGGTGGTCGAGCGGGAGTACGCGCGATCGGCGAGGCGAGGGGAGCCGTCCCGGCTCCTGTGAGCGTCCGCGGTCCGTACCGCCGGGGAGCCCCGAAACGGGGACTGGATCCGAACGCGACCCCCCCCGAACGGCGCCGGGAAGAACTATCTGCCCCCACCCACCTAGCTTCGCCCGCACGGGTCCCCCGGGTGAGCGATGGCAGGCGTGCATAACCGGAAGGTCGCCGGCGAGTCCCCCGCCGAGGATCCTCGCTTCCTTCCGCTGGAAGTCGGGGCCCCGACGCCGGACGCGAAGTGCGTCGAGGCGTCGCTCCCTTCGCTCGTGGATGAGACGACGCCCACCAACCGGTTCTTCGTCCGGAGCCACTTCGCGGTGCCCCGACTCACGGAGGAGGACTGGCGCCTCACGATCGAAGGGCACCTCGAGCACCCGACGGTCCTCACCTACGCCGACCTCCAGGCCCTGCCCCACCGCGACCTCGTGTCGACGCTCGAGTGCGCGGGCAACAGCCGTTCGACCGTTCGCCCGAAGCCGGAAGGGGTCCTCTGGGGACACGGCGCCGTGAGCACGGGCCGTTGGCGGGGTGTCCCCCTCTGGATGGTCCTTGACCGGGCCGGGATCAAGCCGTCCACGGTGGAGATCGTGCTGCAGGGGGCCGACCAGGGGACCGAGCCCGGGGTCGAGGGGCCGCTCTACTACGAGATGAGCATCGACGTCGCGAAGGCGCTGCACCCGGACACCCTGCTCGTCGATCACATGAACGGCGAACGCCTCACGCCGCACCACGGATTCCCGGTCCGCGTCATCGTCCCCGGCTACTACGGGATGGCCTCGGTGAAGTGGCTCGTCCGGATCGAGGCCCTCGACCAGCCGTTCCGGGGCTACTTCCGCGACCGGGCGTACACCTACATCCGCGAGGGGCAGCGGACGGACGAACCGCGGAAGCCGGCGTCGGTCGTCCGGGTCAAGTCGCTCATCACCTGGCCCCGCCAAGGCCAGGTGCTCGCCACCGGTCCCCACGTGATCCGGGGCGCGGCCTGGTCCGGCGAGAGCCCGATCGTCCGCGTCGAGGTCAGCGTCTCGCCGGCGCAGGGCGGCGGGGAGATCTGGCGCCCCGCGCGCCTGCGGCCCGGCTCGAGCCGGCACGCGTGGACCCACTGGGAACTGATGTGCGAGATCCCGGAGTCCGGGTTCTACATCATCCGCGCGCGCGCGACGGACGAGAACGGCAACTGCCAGCCGGTCGAGGCGGAGTGGAACTTCCGGGGCCTCGGCAACAACTCGGTCCACTGCGTCCCGGTCGAAGTGCGCGCGAGCGGTCCGCCCGACGTCGAGTGAACGGCCCGCACCGGCCGGTGCGCGAGAGGTTATCCGCGCGGGCCGCCGTCGGCGCCGCGGATGGCGGCGACCGGCTCGTTGCTCACGAAGCTCGAGTGCCGCGCCTGCTGCGCCGAGGTCGACGCGTCGCAGCTCGTCGGGACCTGCCCGACGTGCGGCCACACCCTCTTCGCGGTCTACGACCTCGCGCGGCTCGAGCCGTGTCGCTGGAAGGAGGCCAGGGCCGGTCGCGAGCGATCGCTCTGGAGGTACCGGGAGCTGCTCCCGGTGATCCGCCCCGAGGCGATCGTCTCCCTCGGGGAGGGCGGTTCGCCGATCCTGCCGCTGGGGCCGCTCCCCGAGGCCCCCGGGCTCGACGTGGACCTCAAGGACGACGGCGGGCTCCCGACGGGCTCGTTCAAGGCCCGCGGTATGGCGGTCGCCGTCTCCCGGGCCCGGGAGCTCGGGGCGCTCGCGCTCTTCGTCCCCAGCGCCGGGAACGCCGGGGTCGCGCTCGCCGCCTACGCCGCCCGGGCCGGCCTACCGGCGCGCGTCTACCTTCCCGAGCGAACGCCGCCCGCGATGCGCGCGGCCTGCGCCCAGTACGGGGCCGAGGTCACCGGAGTGGCGGGGACGATCCGCGAGGCCGGAGAGGCCGCCCGCCGGGCGGAGGCGCGGCGCGGTTCGTTCGACGTGTCGACGCTGCGGGAGCCGTACCGGGTCGAGGGCAAGAAGACGATGGGCCTCGAGATCTTTGAGGCGACCTACCCCGAGACCTTCCCCGACGCCATCGTCTACCCGACGGGGGGCGGCACGGGGCTCGTCGGCATGGCGAAGGCGTTCGCCGAGCTCGGGAAGATCGGCGCGCTCGATCGGACCCCGCGGCTCTACGCCGTGCAGCCCGCCGGGTGCGCCCCGGTCGTCCGGGCGCTCGCGGAGGGCGCTCCCCGGGTCGCGCCGTGGCCGGATCCGTCGACCGTGGCCCCCGGGCTCCTGGTGCCGGCCCCGTTCGCGTCGGAACGGGTCCTTGAGGCGGTGCGGACGACCCGGGGGGGCGGGGTGTCGGTCACCGACCGCGAGATCGTGGGGGCGATGCGGGCGCTCGCCCGTCGCCACGGGATCTCCGCCGCGCCTGAGGGCGCCGCGACCTACGCGGCGCTCCCGCACCTCGTGCAGGACGGGGCGATCCGCGCGGGCGAGCGCGTGCTGCTCTACAACACCGGCACCGGTCTCGGATTCTCCCCGGAGGATCTCGAGCGCTCGGCCCCGCGTTGACCGCCGTCGGACCCCGGGCGACCCCCGCTACTTCCGCAGGAGCTTGAACGCGATATCCCAGTTACTGAGCGCGAGCCCGGACTTCACCCAGAGGATGCAGAGCGCTTCGAGCTCGCGCGCGCCCTCGATCCCTCCGAGGTCGATCACCGACGGCCAGCCGAACTGCGCGAGCATCTGGCTCACCGTCGCCTTCGCGGCCGCGTCGTTGCCGCA
>JASHYU010000243.1 GCA_030042855.1 Thermoplasmata archaeon | reverse complement strand
AGGACGGAGGGGTTCTCCGGGTACCTCGTCGAGCTCCTCATCGTGCGGTTCGGCTCGCTCCGTCACCTTCTCGAGGCGGCGCGTCGCTGGCGCATCCCCGTCCACCTCAGCGAGGCCGGCCGCGAACCGCCCCGTCTGCCGGAGCACGTCGCCCTCATCCTCGCCGACCCCGTCGATCCGAACCGCAACGTCGCGAGCGCGCTCTCCCGCCGCAACCTCGGGATCCTCATCCTCGCGGCCGGCGCGTACCTCGAGGCGCCGGCGGAGTCGTGGTTCGAGCGGCGGCCGCATCGTCCGCTCTCGCGGGCCGAGGCGGTCGGGCGCCTTGAGGAACGCGGCACGCACGTCACGGTCGTCCTCCTGCCCCGCCCCGACCTCGTCGACGACACGCTCTACCCGCAGGTGCGGAAGGCGGGCCGGGCGATCGCGGAGGAGCTCGCCCGGTCCGACCTCGAGCCGCTCGGATGGTCCGTCGCCGCCGATAGCGAGCGGATCGTCCTCGCGTTCGAGCTCGCGCACCCGTCCCGGTCGGCGGTCCGGCTCCAGGACGGACCTCCTCCGGGCATCGACCGGGTCGGCCAGTTCCTCTCGAAGTGGACCCGCTCCGACGCGCCCGTCCTGCAGGGACCCTACGTCCGGGAGGACGGCAGCCTCGGCGTCGAGTCGCGCCGCACGGAACGGGACGCGGAGGCCGTCCTCCGGGCCGCGTTCCCCCGCCTGTCGCTGGGCAAGGACCTCACCCCGTCCGACCCGAGCCGCGCGACGGTCGTCCCGCTCGCGGACGCGCCGGACTCGGCCGGTCTCGAGTCCGCGCTCGACGGCCTGCTCGCCAAGCGGCTTCCCTGGCTCGGGCGGGACGGCGACCGACCGCGCCCGACCTAGAGCATCGGTGAGACGTTCGTCAGGACGAACCAGAGGGCGAGCCAGCCGAAGAACTCGAGCGCGAGCAGTCCGGCCCAGTCGCCCCGCGTGAACAGGGTGGCCCGCTGCCGGAGCCGCCGGATCACGTACGGGCTGAGGATGATCACGACCAGCCCGAGGAAGAACGGGACGAACCCGTTGATCCCGTTCGCGGTCATCACCCAGCCGAAGAGCCCGAGCAGGATCGCGAAGAGGCTCGCGAGGAGGAGCCCGGCGGTGAGCTCGAACTCCTTCGTCACGAACCCGACCTCGTCGAAGACGGGGAACTCGAACTTCGGCGCCTCGTCCTCGTCGGGCTTGCGCCGCACCTTCTTCGCCATCGGTCCTTCAGGCCTCCCGCGCGCGGCGCGCCCCGCGGTAGAGCTCCTCCGCGTGGTAGGAGCTGCGGACGAGCGGTCCCGCCTCGACCCCCGAGAAGCCGGTCGCGAGGGCGCGCACGCGGAGCGACGCGAACTCCTCGGGAGGGACGTAACGGGCGACCGGTAGGTGGCTCGGCCCGGGCCGCAAGTACTGGCCCAGGGTCAGGAGATCGACGCCCGCCGCTCGGAGATCCCGGAAGGCCCCGGCGAGCTCCGCCTCGGACTCGCCGAGACCGAGCATGATCGAGCTCTTCGTGACGAGCCCTCCGGGACCCGACCGACGCGCGGCGGCGAGGACCCCGAGCGATCGGTCGTAGCCGGCCCTCGGGTCCCGCACCCGCGGCGAGATCGAGCGAACGGTCTCGAGGTTGTGCGCGAGGACGTCGGGCGGCGCGGCCCAGAGCGCCTCGAGCGCCTCGGACGATCCGCCGAGGTCCCCGATCAACAGCTCGACCAGGGTCGCGGGGGCCGCGTCGCGGATGCGTTGGACGGTCTCGGCGAGGAGGGCGGCCCCGCCGTCCGGAAGGTCGTCCCGGCAGACCTGGGTGAGGACGACGTACCGGAGCCCCCACGCCGCGACGGCTCGCGCCACGCGATCCGGTTCGGTCCGGTCGACGGCGCCCCGCGGCCAGTGGGTGGTCACCGCGCAGAACCCGCACCGACGCGTGCAGTCGGTCCCGAGGAGCATGAGGGTCGCGGTTCCGGCCGACCAGCACTCGGGGAGGTTGGGGCAGCGGGCCTCGCGGCAGACCGTGCCGAGGCCGAGATCCTGGAGGAGGTCCCGGACCTCGGGGTATAGAGCGCCGTGCGGCGGACGCACCGTGATCCACGGCGGCAGCGATCGCCCGGTGGAACGGAGCGCGCCGCCGGCTTCCGAGGCGGCCACGGCGCGCCGAGCGGGGTGGCCCGCTTAGCGTTTGCGCGCGCGGCCGCGCCCGATCCGCTCCTCGAGGAGCGTCGTGAGGAAGCTCGCGGGCAGCTCGTCCATCGCGACCTGGCTCGACTCGCCCGACGCACCGGTCTCGAGGATGACGAGCCCGTCCCGCTCGAGCTCCTTCAGCGTCCGCCAGAACGTGGTGCGGCTCATCGGCGGGGCGCCGAGCTCCTCGAGGAGCGCGGCGTGGTTCGCGCGGAGCTTCTGGCTCGGCGTGGACGTCGCCCGGCCCTTGAGCGTCCGGGAGAGCGAGAGGAGCACCCCGAGCTCCTGGGTCGAGAGCGCTTCGAGCTGGGTCTCGGTCACGGTCGGGAGGATCGATCCCTTCGCGCGGCGCACGTGCTCGGCCGAGATCGCGTCCGCGTCGGCCTCCTCCGCGAGGTGCGCCGCGCCCGAGAGGATCTCAAGGGCGAACCGCGCGTCCCCGTTCGGGGCCGCGATCCGGGCGATCTGATCGAGGACCTCGGGCTCGAAGGTCCCCGGCGCGAGCGCGAGCTCGGCGCGGGCGACGAGGATGTCCGCGAGGCCCGCGCGGTCGTACGGCTCGAGCGCGAGGCGGTGGGTCACGCCGAAGCTCGATCGACTCGCCGGGTCAAGGAACGGGAGCAGGTCCTCGACCGCGATGAGGACGAGCGAGATCGAACCGAGCTCGACCTCGCGCGAGCGGGAGAGGAGGTAGACGAGCTTCGTCTCCTGGCGGACGAGGGCCGACGCCTCGTCGAGCAGCACAAGGAGGTGCCGCGGGTTCTTCCGGATCCCCTGCTCGAAGACGTCGAGCATCTCCGAGAGGCTGTAGCCGCGGTCGGGGAGCGAGACGTCGACGCTCCGCAGGAGGTCCAGCATGACCGTCCGATCGCTCGCGCGCCGCCAGCAGTTGATGTAGGCAACGTGGACGGGGAACCCGCCGGTCCGGCCGGCCCGGACGAGGTCGGCCCCGACGCGTCGGGCGAGCGCGGTCTTGCCGCTCCCCACCCCGCCCGTCAGCATCAGGTGGTACGGGAGCCCCTTCGCGAACGCCTCCCGGAACCTTCGGGAAGCGAGCGCGACCTCGCGTTCGCGGTGCACGAGCTGGGGCGGGAGGTACGACGGGTCGAGCGTTTCCTCCCGGACCAAGATGCGCGACATGCGACCTTCCGGACCGCTCGGGGGGCCGAAGAGAGAAATATCATCTTCGGCGAGGGGAGTCCCGGGCACGTCGACCGGGCCGTCGGGGCGCCACGCGCTCGACCGCCCGCCGGGTGATCGCGGAGACCGGCGCCTCGGCATCGAGTACGACCCAGTGTCGCTCCCGAGCGAGTGCGCCGTACGCCCGCGCGACCCGCTCGAGGGTCCGGCGCTGCTCGAGCGGACCGCGGCGGCGTCGGCCGCCGAGGCGCGCGAGCGCCCGCGTGGGATCGATCTGGAGGAGGATCACCCGGTCCGGCTCGCGCGTCGCCGTGCGTTCGAGCTCGGCGAGCCGCGTCCGCTCCCGGCGGGGGAGGGCACTGCCCTGGTAGGCGAGCGTCGAGTAGAACGAGCGATCGGTGACCACGACATCGTGCCGCGCGAGGGCCGCCTCGAGCGCGGGCCGCGCCAGGTACCGGTCGACCGTGAAGTAGACCGCACCGGTCCAGGCGTCCTCGGGGCTCACGCTCTGGGCGAGCGCCCCGAGTCGCGGATCGGACGGTTCGTGGCGGAGCGCGACAGAGAGCCCCTTCCGTCGGAGCGCGCCCGCGAGCGCCCGGGCCAGCGTGGACTTGCCGGCCCCGTCGATCCCTTCGAGCGCCACGAGCCAGCCCCGTGCGCGCGGAACCCTCGGGCTCATCGGGCCTCCGGCGCGGGGCCCTCGGGTCGGAATCCGTAGACGCGTTCGATCGACTCGACGAACGGGATCCAGAGTTGTTCCGCGTCCTCGGCCTGCTCGGCGATCGCAGTGGCGCGCCGGGGGATCGTGGTGAGATCGAGGACCGCCCCCGGCCGAGCGGGGTCGTCGAGAAAATCCGTCTCGAGGAACCAGGGGCCGGGGTCCGGGAGGACCGCGCGAACGAGGTCGCGTCGCGCGAGGTACGACGGGGTCACGGAGCTCCGCTCGGCCGCCGGCAGGCGGTCCAGTGCATAATGCTTCACCACGCGTTCGCGCGCGATGCCCGCCCGGTCCGCGCGTTCGGCGAGCTCCCGATAGCCCCCGGCGTCCAGGTCGACCGAGTGCACGACGACCGGACAACCGACGTCGCGCGCCACGGCGAGGGCGTGATCGAGGGCTGCGGTGGCGGCGGCCTCGATCTCAGAGCTGACGGGGAAATGCGGGCGACCTACTTCGCCCAGGGCGACCGCCCGACCATCGCGCACCCAGCGGCCCGCGAGATCGAGGGCGGCGCGCTGCAGTTCGAGGGCCGGACCGACACCGAGGGCCTCGCTGGCCCGGACTAGATCGACCGGATACGGGGCGATCACAACGTAGACGACGACCCCCGTCTCGGAGCGGATCCGCCGGGCGAGGTCCTCCGTCGTCTCGAACTGGTGGGCGTAGCCCTGGATCGTCGTGGGCGCGGCCGAGGAGTAGTTCTGGGTGGCGAGGAACAGGTGGGTCCCCCCGGCCTGGCGGAACCGCCGGGCCGCGCCGACGCCCTCACCGGCCGGCGAGAGATGGCAGTGATGGTCGACGACCGGAAGGCCCCTCGGGAGCGGCACCGCCGCCACCGTCCGGTGGAGCTCAGCGGAGGAGTCCGGCGCCCTGGAGCTCCTTCGTGATCTTCTTGACGGCGACCTCGACGTCCGACGGCTTGCGCGCGCCGGTGCAGACGAGCTTTCCGCTGCCGAACAGCAGCACGACCACCCGGGGCTCGTCGATCCGGCAGACGAGGCCGGGGAACTGCTCGGGCTCGTACTCGACCCGGTCGAGCCCGAGCGTGACCGCGATCGCGTTGAGATTGATCTCGCTCTCGAGGTCCGAGCTCGCGACGATGTTCTGGACCTCGATCCGCGGGTGCATGTTGATCTTCTGACCGCCCTTCTTGATCTGCGCGGCCACCGTGCTGATCGACTCCTCGACCTCGTGCATGCTCTTCGCACCGGTGCAGACGACCTTCCCCGAGCGGAAGAGCAGGATCGCCGTCTTGGGGTGCTTGAGCCGGTAGATCAGTCCCGGGAACTGCTCGGGCTCGTACTCGGCCCCGTCGAGGCCGAGCGCGATCGACTGGAGATCCAGTTCGTCCCCGAGCGACGTCGACGCCACGACATTCTCGATCCGGATCTTGACCAAGGAAATCCCTCGGCGCGGGAGTATTTAAACGGGTATTTAAAACCCGCGCGGGTACTTCGGCGGCCTACCGAGGCGATGGCGGTTGCTCCCGCAGCCGCCCGCGGGCAAACCAGCGGAACGCGATCACACCGAGTGCGACGAGCGGTGCGATCATGGCCTCGATCGCCGGCACCGGTCGGGGCAACCAGCGCGCGAAGAGCACGCTGGCCACCGCGAGCGCGCCGAGCACGACTCCGGCCCCGATCGCCGAGGGCACGTCGCTGAACCGACGCACTCCCCCTCGCGTCGCGAGGGCGGTCGGGGTCGAGAGGCCGTTCGAGTCCGACCCCGGTTCCGCGGGCACCGTGGCTACCGTCAGACGGAAGATCGACCACCGATCACCCAGCGGGCCACGCATGAACCGGGAGCGGCCGAGCCGGACCGCCGTCATGGAACCTCCCGGCACGTACTGGTAGTCGAACCGTCCAGCGCATTTTGGGCACGGGAGGCGGTGGACCGGCAGATCGGCCATGGGATGGTCGAGCGGCGCGGTTGGACCTAGTCGCCCGGGGGCGTTGTGTGAGGTCGGGCCGGTTCGCGAGGGAGCGCCGGTCCGCCGAGATCGTCCTCCTCGGGCAGTCCGAAGAAGTCGCGCAGCACCCGGCGCGTGAATCCCCAGAGCACCTGGCCCTCCACGATCGTCGCGTTCACCTCGATCGGACCCCGTACGGTCTCGCGCACGACCGGACGTGAGGTGGCGAGGGCCGACCGCGGGAGCCAGAATACGTGGGCGACCTCCTTCGTGTCCTCGGTCACCGGAGCGCGGGCCCGGGATCCGAGCTCCGCCGCAAAGACCCCGACGTGCAGGTGGAACGCTCGGGCCGGGCGGGTCCCGACGTACCGCGGGTCGTCGGCCAGGTCGGATCGCTCGATGCCCACCTCCTCCTCGAGTTCCCGCAAGGCCGTGTCCAGCAGGTTCTCATCCGACTCGGCCACCCGGCCGCCCGGAAGCCCGACCTGGCCCGAGGCAGGATCGGCCGGGTTCGTCGCCCGAACGATCAGGAGGGCCTCGACCTCCCGGAGTCCGTTCCGAAGCACGATCATCACGGCGGCGCCCGCCGTGGGGACGGGCGGGGCCAGCAC
>JASHYU010000242.1 GCA_030042855.1 Thermoplasmata archaeon | reverse complement strand
GAGCTCGATCATGCCGGGCAAGGTGAACCCGACCCAGGAGGAGGCCACGATCATGGTCTCGATCCAGGTGCTCGCCGAGGACACCGCCGTGGCGTTCGCCGGGTCCCAGGGGAACTTCGAGCTGAACACCATGCGCCCGATCATCGTCAACAACGTGCTCCACTCGGCCCGCATCTTGGGCGACGCCGCGACCAAGTTCGCGCAGTACAGCATCGCCGGGATCGAGCTCGACCGGGCGCGGGTCGAACGGTACGTCGGCGAGTCGCTCATGCTCGTCACCGCGCTCAGCCCCGTGATCGGCTACGACAAGGCGGCCGCGATCGCGCATGCGGCGCTCGAACAGGACCTCCCGCTGCGCGAGGCGGCGATCCGGAGCGGCCACGTGACCGCCGAGGAGTTCGACCGGATCGTCGACCCGAAGAAGATGGTCGGGGACCCGCACCGGGACCTCGGCCTCACGTCCTGACGGCGGTGGCGCGCCCGGGCCGCCCCCGACGGCGCGACGTGCCGTCGGGCGAACGTTCGGCTCCGGGCGATCCCCGTGGGGGATCCGCTCGACCGCCGGGGACGCGGCGACCGCCTGCGTCCCGAAGAGGTTGGAAGCCTTATGGGCCATCTCGTTCCTGGGGGCCCGATGGCGAGGCCGTCGGAGCGCCGGTCCCCGATCCTCGCGGCGGGGGTGAAGGCCCCGAACTTCCGGCTCAAGACCACACCGGACCAGAGCGTCGCGCTCGAGGATTTCCTCGGTCGGCCGGTCGTCTTGGCGTTCTACCCGGCCGATTGGAGCCCCGTATGCTCCGACCAGATGGGGCTCTACGCCCAGGTGATGCCCGAGTTCAAGAAGTTCGAAGCCGAGATCCTGGGGATCTCCGTCGACGGGATCTGGACCCACCTGGCCTTCTCGAAGGATCGGAAGCTCAACTTCCCGCTGCTCTCGGACTTCGAGCCGAAGGGGGCGGTGGCGAGGTTGTACGGGGTGTACGAAGCCAGCACCGGCGAGTCCGCGCGCGCCCTCTTCGTGATCGACAAGCACGGCGTCATCCGGTGGAGCCTCCTGTCCCCGGACGGGGTGAACCCGGGCGCCGACGGCATCCTGTCGGCGCTCGAGCACCTGAGGTGAACGGCGATGTCCGGAACCTACGAACCCCCGCGGCTCACGCGGCCGGTCGGGGACCGGGATCACTCCCAGGGGCCGCTCGACGCCCCCGTGGTGCTCGTCGAGTACGGTGACTACCAGTGCCCGTACTGCGGGGCCGCGTATCCGGTGGTCCATCGGCTGGAGAAGGAGCTCGGGTCGTCCCTGCGGTTCGTCTTTCGGAACTTTCCCATCACCAACGCCCATCCGCACGCGGAGTGGGCCGCCGAGACCGCCGAAGCGGCCGCCGTCGAAGGGAAGTTCTGGGAGGTCCACGACTTCCTGTACGAGAACCAGAAGTTCCTCGGGGACGAGGCGCACTTCGCCCGGTACGAAGCGAAGCTGAAGCTCGATGTCGGGAGGATCGCTCGGGAGGTCGCGCAGCACGCGTACTCCGCGCGGATCGAGGAGGATTTCCTGAGCGGCGTCCGGAGCGGGGTGAACGGGACGCCGACGTTCTTCATCAACGGACGGCGGTACGATGGCCCGCCCGAGGTCCAGCCGATGCTGGAGGCGCTCACCCCGACTCCCCGGACCGCTCGGCGGAACTCCCGGAAGTGAGGGACGGGCCGCCACCTCGCGCTCGGGATGGGGAGCTCGTCTCGCGCGAGTTCCGAGCCCCCGGATCCCCGCTCGGGCCCGCGACCGAGCGGCGGCTCGCCGCGAAGCGGAGGGTCACGTCGGACCTCCCCGGTCGAGCAGGGGACGGGCGGGGCTTCGAAGCGGTCGACCGGGGATCCGACGCGCCGACGCCCTACCGGGGGCGGGAACGCAGGGGTCCTAACGCCGGGAGCTGGGTCGACCGGGTCGGTCCTAAGCTCAACGCCGCCGCCCGTAACGCGAAGCATTCATTAGACGGGCGGCCGTCTCGGGCCCGAGTGGCATGTCGACGAACCCGGTCGTCCCACTCCTCAGTGATCTCGCCCCCGACGGGTTCGAGTACAGCGGCCAGTACATGGTCGAGTTCGACGCGGACTCACTGTGGTACGAGACCTCCCTGACGATCGCGGCGCTCGCGCTCCGGCGAGGCATCAAGACGGAGTACCACGTCTTCGAGCACTTCCCCGACGAGGCGCGTCGGGCCCTCGCGAAGCTCGGACTGGATGCGGCCCACTGCGAGGCCGAGGGTCTCCTCAGTATCTGGGACAGCTACACGGAGACCACGGAATTCGAGAAAGTCCGGAGCTCCGGGGTGGGATGGGACACGGCCGGCCCGAAACCGCTCAACCTCGTGCGAGGAGCGGAACGCTGGGTGGCGCGGACCAAGAAGGGCTACGCCCCGGACGAGATGCACTGGTTGCATCTCGACGACAACACGGGGATCTTCCTGCAGTACAATGACGAAGCGACCATGGTGGATCGCTGGAGGACCGCGCTCCTCCCTGCCGTGCGGGCCCGCGAATGCCCGCACTTCCTCGCCTTCCCCAAGGGGATCGCATCGGACGGCTTCTACACGAAGTTCGAGTCCCTCTGCGACGGGATCATCGACCTGAAGACGGAGGAGGTCGAGGACCGGGTCGAGCGGTTCCTCCGGATCCGCCGGCTGAAGGCCAAGGTCTTCGACTCGCGGTGGCACCGTCTCGAGGTTCAACCGGACGGAGCGGTCCGACTCGAGGCTCCCACGTCGTCCGCCGCGCCCCGCCGCCTCGCCGCGATCATGTTCACGGACCTGGTGGGGTTCACCGCGCTGGGCCAGCGGAACGAGGCCCTCGCCCTGGTGCTGCTCGAGGAGGAGCGCGCGCGCCTGCGGCCGATCTTCCAGCGCTACCGGGGGCGAGAGGTCAAGTCGCTCGGGGACGGCTTCCTCGTGGAGTTTCCGAACGCGCTCGAATCCGTCCGGTGCGCCTACGAGATCCAGCGGTCGAGCCGGGAGGCCAACCTCGCTCGGGCGTCGGAGCGACGGGTCCTCCTCCGGGTCGGGGTCCATCTCGGCGACGTGGTGGACGCCCAGGGCGACATCTCGGGCGACGCCGTGAACGTCGCGTCCCGGATCGAGCCCCTCGCCGAACCCGGTGGCGTCTGCATCTCGCGCCAGGTCTACGACCAGGTCCAGAACAAGTTCGAGCTGCCCATGAGCAGTCTCGGGGTCCGGCCGCTCAAGAACGTGGACTCGCCCCCGGAGGTGTTCCGGGTGGTGCTGCCGTGGACCGACGGCGGCGGGGGAGGATCGTCGGAGATCGATCGGAACCGCATCGCCGTCCTCCCGCTCGCCAACTTCAGCCCTTCTCCCGGCGACGAGTACTTCGCCGATGGCCTGACCGATGAGATCATCTCGACGGTGTCGGGGATCAGCGGACTGAGCGTGATCTCTCGAACGTCGGTGATGCGGTTCAAGCAGACCTCGAAGAGCATGACCGATATCGGCCGCGAGCTGAGGGTCGGCAAGCTCCTGGAAGGCAGCGTCCGGAAGGCCGGGAATCGCGTGCGGATCACGGTGCAGCTGATCGACAGCGAGAACGACGCCCATCTCTGGGCGCAGAGCTACGACGGGAGCCTCGACGATGTCTTCGAGACCCAGTCCGACATCGCGCGCAAGATT
>JASHYU010000241.1 GCA_030042855.1 Thermoplasmata archaeon | reverse complement strand
GGGGTGTGCTCAGTCGTCCCGGCGGCTCCGGCGCCGTCGGTCCCGCCGATCGTCGCCGTCCCCGTTCCCGTCTCTCGGGCGCCGGGACGGACCTCCGTACGCGGGTCGCCGGCGGTTCTGGAAGTTGGGCCGCTTGCCCCCGCGGTCCCGATACCCGCCGCGATCGGCCCCGGGCCGGCCGCGGTACCCGCCGGCCCCGCCGGAATCCCGTCGCGGTGGGAGGGTGAAGCGGTTCCCGCACGAGTCGCACTCCCCGACCAGCATGCCGTCCTCGCCGGTGGAGAAGCGGAGGGGCGCTCCGCACCGACGGCACGGTCGGCTCCGCGGTTCGAAGTCCCCCTCGGGCCGTCGGCCCTCGGGCGCCGAGCTTCGGCGATCGCGCGCCCCTCGTTCGCCCTCGGGCCGATAGACGGTCCGGGTCTCGCAGTCTTCGCAGAGCACGAGCAGCGCCCCGTCCCGACCGGATCGGACCTCGAGCGGACCGCCGCACGTCGGGCACTCCGGCCCTTCGCCCGCGACGACCGCCGGCGCGCCGACCGGTGGGGGCGCTTCGACCTCGCCGCCCTCGGGCAGGTGGCCGGCGAGCGTCGTCCCTTCCACGAACGCGAACTCCTTCGCGCACGACGGGCAGGTCCCCGACCGGAGGACCACCGCACGCTCCGAGAACTCCATCTCGGCACCACAGGACGGGCACGAAGTCGCCATGAGTTCGCCCGGACCGAGCCGGCGCCGGCAGATTAGCTGGAGCCACCGGTCCCCTCGCCACCGGAGTGACCGGATTCTCGGGAGACCCGGTCTATATCCGTTCGGGCCGGTTCGGACCGGTCGTGCGAGCGATCCGACGCGCGGACCGGAGGGCGAGCCCCGGGGGGTCCGCGGACGGGTCGGCCGGTGCAATCCGGAGCCTCTTCGACACCGTACGTTATCGGGCGAACGGTTAGTGGGAACCGACCCATGGGCGAGTCGATCCACGTCGAGGGGCTCTCGAAGACCTACAACGGGACGGTCAAGGCCGTCGACAACATCTCGTTCTCGGTGAACCAGGGCGAAGCGTTCGGGTTCCTCGGGCCGAACGGGGCCGGGAAGACCACCACGGTGTCGGTGCTCACGGCCCAGTTGGCCCCGACCGCGGGCCGCGCGACGGTCGACGGGGTCGACGTCTTCCAGCACCCCATGGAGATCAAGCGACGGATCGGCCTCGTCTTCCAGGAGTCCACCGCCGACAGCGATCTCACCGGCCGGGAGAACCTCGAGCTCGCGGCGGCCCTCTTCGGCGTCCCCCGCGGGGAAGTGCGGGCCCGCGTCGACTCCCTGCTCGAGCGCATGCAGATCGGGGACGCCGCGGACCGGCTCGCGAGGACGTACTCGGGCGGGATGCGGCGTCGCCTCGAGCTCGCCGTCGGGATCATCCACTCGCCGCGGGTCCTCTTCCTCGACGAGCCGACGCTCGGCCTCGACCCCCAGGGACGCGCCGGGTTCTGGCGCTACGTCCAGGAGCTCCGCAAGGACCACGGCATGACCGTCTTCGTCACCACGCACTACCTCGACGAGGCCGATCAGATCTGCGAGCGCCTCGCGATCATCGACCACGGCCACCTCGTCGCGACCGGCACTCCGTCCGAGCTCAAGGACGGCCTCGGGGGCGACATCGTGACGATCCGGACGGCCCGGGTGGACCCGGCCGTGGAGGCGGCGCTGAAGGCGGTCCCGGGCGTCGTGTCGGTCTCCGTCCAGGAGGACGCGTACCGCGTGAAGGCGCCGCGGGGGGAGCAGCTGATCCCTCGGCTCGTCCAGGCGTGCGCCCAGGCGGGCGTCGCGCTGTCCTCGGTCTCGCTGAAGCGCCCCAGCCTCGACGAGGTCTTCCTCGAGTTCACCGGCCGCGAGTACCGGGAGGACGGCGTGACCGCGACCGACCGCGCGGTGCGGATCGGCCAGGTCTCCCAGGCGTTCGGGAGGTCCCGCCGATGATGCGGGAGCTCGGGGCGCTCACCAAGCGCGAGCTCCTCCGGATCGCCCGCAACCCCCAGGCGATCGTGACGTCGCTCCTCCTGCCGATCCTCTACCTCGTGCTCTTCGGGCAGGCGTTCAACCTCAACAACATCACGAAGCTCAGCCCGTACCCGATCCCGGCGACGGTCTTCCTCCAGCTCTACCGCGGCGCCCCGTCGTACTTCTCCTACTTCTCGGCCGGGATGACCGGCTTCGTCGCCGTGACGGCGACCCTCTTCGTCGGGGCGAACGTGATCTTCGACCGGCTCTTCGGGACGCTGAAGCGGACCAGCGCGTCGCCGGCCACGCCGACCGTCATCTTCGGCGCCCGGCTCATCGCGGGATCGGTCCAGCCGATCGGCCTCGCCTTCCTCGTGCTCGGCCTTTCCCTCCTGCTCGGCCACGTCGGGCTGAGCGGCCTCGAGGTCACGGCGTCGCTGAGCGCGCTCGGCGCGCTCGAGATCGTCGCCGCGGTCGTGATCCTCTCGGTGATGTTCGCGTCGCTCTTCATCGCGATCGGATTCAGCCTGGAGCAGCCGCAGACGTACTTCGCGATCGTCAACGCGATCAACCTCCCCGTGCTGCTCACCTCGGCGGCCCTCTATCCGTGGGGGATCCTCCCCGACTGGCTGAAGAACGTCGCGTCGTACAACCCGATCACGCTCGCGGTCAACGTCCTCCGCGAGAACCTGTTCGCGGGCGCCTCCGCCTACTACCCGTACTCGGCGGACATCTACCTCCTCGGGCTCTTCGGCTGGGCGCTCGCGATGTTCCTGCTCGCGGTGTTCCTCGCCCGGCGGGCCCTCGCCCCGCGTCACTGAGGGGCTCGCCCGCGGACGCTCACGCCGGGGCGGTCCGAGGGGTCGTCCGCCGCAGCAGGCCCTCGATCCCCGCCCGGACGATCCCGAGCCCGGCGAGGAACATCGGGACGAGGAAGAGGTCGTCGCCCGGCCAGGCGACCCCGGCCGCCTCGCCCGCCCAGAAGATCGAGAACGTGAACAGCATCGACGTCGCCCCCCACTTGAGCCACGGGACCTTGATGCGGCGGATCTGCTGGTTCACGGCCAGCGCCGCCCCGACGAGCACGGCGCCCCCGGCCAGCGCCCCCACGAGCGCGGACGATCCGTAGCCCGCGGCCGCGATCGCGAGCAGCACGACCACCACCTCCGTGGATTCGATCACCCCGACCGAGAACCCGCCCGCGAACTGGACGGCGGTCGAGGATCGCGAGGGTGGGAAGGCGGTCCCGGGCGGAGCGCGCGCGCGGCGGTAGCTCCGCAGCGTGCTGCGGAAGAGGAAGACGCCGAAGGCGGCGAGCGTGATGGCGGCCGGCCCGAGCAGATAGTCCCGGGGCAGGGCGAGGAGGAGGGCGCCCGACCCGAGCGCGACCAGCGCGACGACCGCGCAGCCCGCGACGGCCCCGGCCGCCCCGTGCGCGACCGAGGCGTGGTCGGCGCTGAGCGCGAAGACCAGCGCCACCACCTCGGTCATCTCGATCATCGTGATGACGAAGGCGACGGCGAGGGCGGGAACGTAGAGCGCGAGCATGGGGCGGGCCGCGCCCGGTACGACGGCGCGAACGATAGGATTTGTCCTCGGGGGCCGCCTCAACCGTAGGCGTATTCGGTGACCTGCGAGCGGAGCACGGGGAGCCGGGTCCGGAGCGCACCGGCCACGTCCTTCACGTCGGACGGGCGGAGCGTGCCCCGGAGGTCGAGGCTCACCGAGTGACGACGCTCGCGGTGGACGCGCCGGACGGTGAGGTCGGCCCGGAACTTGAGCCGGCCCGAGAGCCGGACCGAGAACGAGCGCGCTCCGCCGACCTGCTTCCACCGGTCGTCCTTGAGCGCCCGCAGCATGTGGCCGACCGGCTCGACGATCCCCGGGTGGGTCGCCTCGGGGAGCGGGAGCCAGCCGCCGGGCTCCACCTCCCAGTGGTCGACCCGGGAGAACCCCACGGAAGCGAGCGCGTGGAGCGCCTCGCCGACGAGGCGGAGGAGGTCGCCGATCTCGACGACCTGCCGCTCCCGGATCAACGCCTCCATCTGGCGGAAGACGGGGAGGCCCCCGTCGCGGACGACGTCGGGGTGGAGGTCGACCTCGAGGTGGACGTGGGTGAAGGGGCGCGCGCGGCGGCGCCCGCGACTCGGGGTCCCGACGAGCGGCCATTCGAGGATCGACGTGGGACCGGTCAGGTCGGGAGCCGAAAGGCCCGGTCCCGGCAGGTTGGGCGGCGCCATGCCGGTCGGTAGGCTCGGCGCCCCTCAAGCCGTTTGGTACGCACCCCCGTCCGCTCGCGGCGGACGGGACTCCGGTCGATTCCCCGGGGCTCAGCCGGGCGCCGTCGCGGACGCGGCGCCCGCGGGGGCTCCCACCGCCGCCTCGCTGAGGAACCGGGCCGCCACGTTGACGAGGCTGATCGTCTCGTTCGCCCCGGCCTTGCGCAGCTTCGACGCGGACGCGGGGGCCGTCGCGACCGCCACGATCCGCAGCGCGGGCTCGAGGCCCCGCGCGGTGATCACCGTGAGCAGGCTCTCGGCGTCCGAGTCCTGGGCGACGACGAGCGCGTGGGCGCGATGGAGGCCGACGTCGCGGAGCGTCTCCTCCGAGGACGGTTCTCCGAGGAAGGCCCGGTACCCCTCGCTGCGGAACAGCTCGACCAGCTTCGGGTCGTCCACGACGATGACGGAGCGCACGCCGCGCTCCCGCAGGAGGTCCGCGGTCGCTCGCGCCTCGGACGATCCGCCGCAGATGATCACGTGCTCCGAGAGCTCCTCCATCTGGGCCCGTTCCAGGCGCGACGCGAGCGCCTCCAGCCGGCGTTCGAGCAGCGGGAGGAAAAGGACGACCACGGCGGATAAGAACGTTGCCACGCCGAGGAGGATCAGCGCGACGACGAACAGGCGGGCGCCGTCGGTGCGCGGGATGAAGTTCGTGCCGTTCGTCGAGATCGTGCCGACGGTGAAGTACAGCGAGTCGGCCCAGCCCGAGACCGGGGGGGTGAACTGGGAACTGAGCCAGCGCGAGCCGACGATGCCGAAGAGCATCGAGACGAGGGCGGCGACGAGCACGAGGATCTGCTGGGCCTCGGGGCCGGTCGCCGAGCCGCGGAAGAACCCGAGCCGGAACGGGAAGATCAGCGCGACCAGCATCGTCGCGAGCCCGGCGGCGGTGAAGGAGTAGACGTTCGGGGAGAGGATCGCGATGAAGACCGTCAGCGCCGGCGCGATCAGCGACGCGAGCCACGCGACGAGGCTCCGGTCGCGGAGGCGGATCGCGAGGGCGAGGAGGAGGATCCCCGCGACCCCGTCGAACGCGGGATCGTAGCCGTCGAGGAACGAGCGGTAGAACGAGGGGGCGGGGTAGAGGCTCGAGAGGAACGCGAGGATCACGATCCCCGCGCCGACCAGCGCCGAGGCGACCCCGATCCACCGGACCCGGTGCGGGAGGAGCGGACGTCCGATCCCGGATACGCCGGTCCCCTTGGCTCGAGGGGCCTCCATGGGAGTCCACCATTCTCCCATCCCTGAAATATGCGTCGCGCGCCCGTTCGCTTCGGTCGCGCCGGACCGTCGCTCGGTTCCCCTCCGCGATTTCGGTGGTTATTTGCCCCGGGCGGCCCTCTCCTCCCGCGATGTGCGACGTTCACGAGGAAGAGTACGCCGAGTACCTGCTCTGGAAGGAACGCGCGGCGGTCCGGGAGCGTCCCCGGACGGTGGCGCGGGTCCGACCCGAACCCGCGGTCGCCCCGGTCCTCGTCCCCGTCGAATCGGCGGTCGAAGCGTAGTCCCCCCGCCGACATCCGCCGCCGGGAGTTCTCCGCGGCGAGGCGCGGGTGGCCC
>JASHYU010000240.1 GCA_030042855.1 Thermoplasmata archaeon | reverse complement strand
GGGTCCGGTGCCCAGCGGACGGTCGGTCCGTCCGAGCGGTACCCCTCCCGCCCCTCGGGAGAGCTCCCCCGGGCCGCCGGCAGGGCCGAAACGAGGGAGACCGCGGACGACCGTGACCGCAGCGCAGACGTCCGACGCGAGCCGGCCCCCGGAACCCCGCGAGCTGGGGGACTTCGGCACCGCGGACCGGCGGATCCTGGTCCTGATCGGGGCCGCGGCCGCGATCGGGGTGCTCGGCGCGTTCGTCGCCGACGCCCTGCTCAAGCTGATCGGCCTGTTCACGAACCTGTTCTACTACGGCCGCCTCTCGTTCTCGTTCGCCTCGCCGTCCGGCAACCACCTCGGCCTGCTCGCGATCGGCGTGCCGGTCCTCGGCGGCCTGATCGTCGGCGCGTTCGCCCGGTTCGGCTCGGAGCGGATCCGGGGGCACGGGATCCCCGAGGCGATCGAGGCGATCCTCGCCCACGAGAGCCGGATCGAGCCGAAGGTGACGGTCCTCAAGCCGCTCGCGACCGCCGTCTCGATCGGGTCGGGGGGGCCGTTCGGCGCCGAGGGGCCGATCATCATGACCGGCGGGGCGCTCGGGTCGGTCCTCGGCCAGCTGGGCCGTCTCACCGCGGAGGAGCGGAAGACGCTCCTCGTCGCGGGGGCGGCCGCCGGCATGGCGGCGACGTTCAACAGCCCGTTCGCCGCGGTCGTGCTCGCGGTCGAGCTCCTCCTGTTCGAGTGGAAGCCCCGGAGCCTGCTGCCGGTCGGGGCCGCCGTGAGCGTCGCGACCGTCGTGCGCTGGCAGCTGCTCGGCTCCGGCCCGCTGTTCCCGATCCCGCTCACCGCCCCGCCGACCCCGACGGTCCTCCTGGTCGCCCTCCTCCTCGGGCTGATCGCGGGGGTCGCCTCCTCCGTCCTGACGTGGTCCGTCTACGCCTCCGAGGACGCGTTCCGGCGCCTGCCGATCTCCTGGGTCTGGTGGCCCGCGATCGGCGGCGTCGCGATCGGGGTCGGCGGGCTGATCGCCCCCCGGGCGCTCGGGGTCGGCTACGACTCGATCGACGCGCTGCTGCTCGCCCAGATCGGCGTGACGGTCGTCCTCGCGCTCGTGATCGTGAAGGCCGCCATCTGGGCGATCTCGCTCGGCTCGGGGACGTCCGGGGGCGTCCTCGCCCCGCTCCTCATGATCGGAGGGTCGCTCGGGGCGCTCCTCGCGTTCGCGGTCCCGGGGAGCGCCGTGGGCCTGCTCGTCCTGGTCGGGATGGGGGCGATGATCGGCGGGGCGATGCGCTCGCCGTTCACGGGCGTCGTCTTCGGCCTCGAGCTGACCCACGACCTCAACGCCCTGTTCCCGCTCCTGGTCGCGGCGCTCGCCGCGGACGCGTTCACGGTCCTCGTGATGAAGCGGTCGATCCTGACCGAGAAGGTCGCCCGCCGCGGCGTCCACGTCGCCCGGGAGTACTCGATCGACCCGCTCGAGCGGGTGCCGGTCCGGTCCGTGATGCGGACGTCGCTCGAGCTGGTCCCCGCGAGCGTGTCGGTCGACCAGGCCGCTCGGGCGGTCGGCGTCCCGGGGGGCCAGGAGGGCGGGCTGGTCCTGCTCGACGAGGGAGGTCACGCGGTCGGGTTCGTCGCGCGGGGGGACCTCCGGAGGTACCTCGACGTCGGGGGGGACCCCGAGGCCCCCGCCCGGACCCTCGCCACCCCCCTCTCCGTCGCGACGACGCCGGACGAACCGATGCGGTACGCGGCCGAGCGGCTCGGCCGTCTCGACGGCGGGGCGCTCCCGGTCGTCGACCCGGACGACCCGGGCCAGGTGGTCGGTTTCGTGACCCGCGAGGGGCCGTTCGAGGCCCGCCTCGTCTGGACCCGGCTCGAGCAGCGGCGGGAGCGGACGCTCTCCCTCCCGCACCGTTCGCTGCGGGCATGGCTCCGCTCCCTCTACGGGCGGTCCCCGTAGCGTCGGCGCTCCACGGACGGCCCGAGAGCACCTCGAACAGGACGGCGGCGTTCGAGATCGGCGTCTCCCGCGTCGCGTAGACGAGCGTCACGGTCCCGCGAGCCGCCTCCGAACGGAGGACGTCCAGCGCGTCCCCGGATCCCCGGAGCTCGGCCCGGTACCGCGAACGGAACTCGGAGAACCTCTCGGGATCGTGCCCGTACCACCGGCACAGCGGTTCGCTCGGGGAGAGCTCCTTCCTCCACGCGGTCAGGCGGAGCTCGTCCCGAGAGCGACCCCGGGGCCAGAGCCGATCGATCAGGTACCGGGCCCCGTCCGACGGGGCCGGAGGTTCGTAGGCCCGTCGTAGGCGGAATCCCATGGCGCCCGGCCGGGAGGGCGCGACGGGAGGTAACGGCTGCGAGGAGGCCCCTCCGACTATCCGTCGCTCGCGAGCGCCGGGTCGTCCAGCTCGAACTCGGCCCCGCAGGCGAGGCAGTAGACGTAGCAGTGGACGTCCCCGCTCACCGGCTCGCTGAGACGCCCCCCGCACGAGGGGCACGACCGACGGGTCGCTCCGCCGCGCGCGTTCACCTCGATGCCGGCCCGTTCGGCCCGCTCCGGGCCCGGGAAACGACGCGGGGGGAAACGGTTTCCGAGGGGGCCCACTCGGGAGCCGCTTGCCCGCCCCACGGGTCCGCGTCGGCTGCTCGTCGTGGACCTCCGACGCCTGGTGGGGCCGCGTCTATCCGACGGGCCTGAAGGACGGCGACCGCCTCTCGTGGTACGCCCGGCGGTGGGACACGGTCGAGGTCGACTCGACCTACTATCGGGATCCGGGGCCGTCCCTCTTCCGCCGCTGGGCGTCGGTGACGCCGGACGGGTTCCAGTTCGCTCTCAAGTTCCCGAGGGACCTCCTCGACCCCAAGAAGCGCATCGACCGGGAGGGCGTCGCGGGGTTCCTCGCGAACGCGAGCCTCCTCGGGCCCAAGCTCGGGCCGATCGTCCTCCAGTTCCCTCCGTGGGTGAAGCCCGGGCGGGCGTCGAGCTTTCTCGAAGAGGCTCTCGAGACCCTCGACCCGCGGCGGCGCTACGCCGTCGAGCTCCGGGACGCCGGGTGGTTCTCGGGGAACGCGTTCGAGGGGCTCCGACGGTCGCTCGCCGACCGACGGGTCGCGCTGGCCTGGTCGTTCCTCACGTACGTCGACGTGCCGCCGGCCGTGACCGCGGACTTCGTGTACCTCCGGTTCATCGGGGACCACGACACGATCCCGGCCGATACGCACGGGGAGGTGCGCGTCGACCGTTCGGCGGAGATCCGCACGTGGGCGCGCCGATTCGTGGACGCGCTGCGGGACAACGTGCAGGAGGGGTTCGCGCTCTTCAACAACCACTTCGAGGGGCTTGGCCCGGCGTCGGTGAACCGGTTTCGCGAGGCGATCGGGCTGGAGCCCATCGAGTACGCTCTCGGCGCGGGAAAGGTGGGCCGACTCTCCGAGGGTCCGTGAACGACAAGATGCGTTCCGTTGATCGAGCTATGGCGACGTACGGGGGGTGGGTGGCACCGAGGGGCCTCATTGGGGGCCCGACCACGCCCCCCGGTGACCGTGCGAGCTTCCGGTCCCGAATCCTGAACCGGGGTCGCGGCTAGC
>JASHYU010000239.1 GCA_030042855.1 Thermoplasmata archaeon | reverse complement strand
AGCCTCGTCTTCGGGGCGATGGCGCTCGCGGTGTTCCTCTACCTCAGCCTCGAGTAGCGAGGGGACCCGCGCGACCGCGCGCGCTCCCGGAAAAGGTTCGCGGAGCCCCGGGGTGGCCGGAGCCCCGCTCGGCGGACCGGACGGCGCCGGGATCCGCGCGGCCTACGACGGGTGGGCCGATGGAGCGGCGGTCGTGTTGCCGCAGCCGCCCGAGCCGGTCGCGCTACCGCACCCCGGGGGCGGAGGGGGCGGGGGCGGCGGGGGGACCGTCCCGTTCCCGCATCCGTTCGGAGCGGAGTTGTTCGTCCCCGTGTGGTTCGCGCCCGTCCCGTTCCCGCAGGGAGGCGGCGGGAGGGGCGGGGGCGGTGGGGGCGGCGGACGAGCGGTCGAGTTCCCGCAGCCGGGGGCCGTCGTGTTGTTGGCCGTCGGGTCCGTTCCGTCGGCGTGGCTCACGAACGTGCGGACGCCCGCGACCACGACTCCGAACAGGCCGAGCCCGGCGGCGGCGAGCGCGACCGCCACGAGGATGGGCGCGATGCCTCGGTTCGCCAGTTGGATTCGACGCATGGTTCACCTCCGAGCCTCGGCTACGGGAGACGGCGGAAAGCCAGTTTTCCGAGAATCCTCCCGATTTCCTCCCGAATCCCGCCGGGATCGGCGCCCGGTACGCCCGGAGCCGGGAGATCGCCGGGTCGTTCGCTACGCCGCGCCGTCCGGCGCAGCGGCGCGATCCGGAGCGACGTCCTCCCGCCGTCGCACGGCGAGGGCGATCGCCCCGACCCAGACGAGCACGCCAAACGCGTAGGCGGTCGTGCAGACGGGGCAGAGGGCGTGGATGATCGCGAGCTCGACGTAGGCGAAGTAGCTCGCGAAGGCGACGCCCGCGGTCGTCACGACGAGCAGGGCGTAGACGTACCGGAGATCGGAGGGGCGCCGCTCGGCGAGGCCCGCGACGACCAGGATCACGAGGAAGCCGACGATGCCGATGACGGCGTCCGGGATCCCGAGCGTCGTCGTGTGGCCGCTCGAATCGACCGCGGCGCAGGAGAAGAACGAGCTGATCGTGCAGCTCGACCGCAGGCTCGGGTCGAGCGTCTCGAGCCCCGCGTAGATCGCGACGATGAGGCCGAGGACGCCGGTGAGGTAGACGTACGACCAGAGCGTGCGCGTGCGCATCGGTCGGGCCTTCCGCTAGGTGATCTGGCTCAGGTCACCCTCGACGAGGCTCTGCATCGTCGTCGTCCACTGGTAGTTGTTCGGATGGCTGAGGCTCGGGTTCGCCGTGAGGAACGCGGAGACGCTCGAATACCCGTCGGCCTTGAGGATGAAGGCGCAGATCCATCCGGCCTGCGCCTGGATGATCGACCAGGGGGTGCCGCTCTCCTGGAGGACGCTGGTCGCGACCGCCGTATAGCCGCCACCCGTCCCGCCGCTTGCGTAGTTGCTCAGGTCCGACGGGTCGATCAGCGAGGAGCCGGCGTGGACGTACTGACCGTTGAGGACGACGAACGGGATCGATCCCCCGGAGTAGGCGGAGACGTACGCCTGCTGGATGCAGTTGGACGTCCCGGGGAAGGTCCCGGCGGTGCCGGTCGACTGGGTCCAGTAGTACTCGGAGACCTGGAACGACATCACCGGGGAGGTGATCGACGCGGATCCGAGGATGACCTCGGGGGTGTTCGGGTAGACGTCGCCGGGATTGGAGTAGTAGAAGCTCGTACCGGGAACGCCGTTGATACTCCCGTCGAAGCCGCTCTGGAACTCGGTGAGCCCTTTCCACATCGCCCAGCTGCTCGCCGAGCAGTACGGGCACCAGGTCGCCCCGTAGAAGTAGAAGACCGGTTTGCCACTGTCCTTCCACGCGGAGGCGGGGACGCTCGTCCAGCCGAGACCGCCCGGCTGGGTCGACTGGCTGCTCGCCGGCGGGAGCACCGGGCAGCCGAAGAAGAGGGCGCCGGTGAGCGCGATCACGCCCGAGAAGACGAGACCGACCACGACCCCGACGACGACGGTGTTCCGCAGGACCTTCGACCACCGCTCCTGACGGAGGCGCCACAGCGCGAAGATCAGCACCAGGGCCGCGGCGATGAGGGCGAAGGCGAGGTAGGGGATGGCGGGGACGACCACGCCGACCGGGGACGGCAGAACGTAAGCGATGGCGAACCAGACCCCGACGATGGGCACGAGGAGGTAGCCGACGCGCGTGAGGTTCCAGCGGGGCTCCTCCCGGGCCGCCGCCTTCCGGGGGGTCGGGGTCGGCGCCTCCCCACCCTGGCGGCGTTCCCGGGACTTCTGGCGGTGGTAGAGTCCCCGGAGCGCCCGACCGGCCTCGCGAACGGACGTGTCCGGATGGAACCCGACCTTCGGATCGTTCGCGATCCGCTCCCAGTCCCAGCCCTTCGACCGGAGCTCTTCCACCCGGTCCCAGTCGACCATCGAAGAACGCACCGGGGAGCCCCTTTTCCCCTTTTGCCCTCGTCAGCAGTTCCCGCCCCGGGCGGCGCCGGCGCGGTTGCCTCGGCCCTCGACCTTTAATGGGGCCGGGAGTGCCCGGGGGCATGCAGCTCACGTTCCTCGGGACCGCCGGCTCCTGGCCGACGAAGGAGCGCTCGGCGAGCGCGATCGCGCTCGACCTCGAGTCGGAGCTGGTCCTGCTCGATTGCGGGGAGGGAACGCAACGTCAGTTCTTCCAGTCGAGCGCCTCGTTCATGCGCGTCCGTCGGGTCTTCATCACGCACTTCCACGGGGACCATTTCCTCGGGTTGCCCGGTCTCATCCAGAGCATGTGCCTCAACAACCGGACGGAGCCGCTCGACGTCTACGGCCCGCCCGATGCCGAGGAGATGGTCGGGCGGGCCCTGAAGATGGGCTACTTCACCCTCCGGTTCCCGGTGACGGTCCACCCGCTCGCCCCGGGGGAGTCGCGGGAACTCGACGGGTACACGGTCCGGACGGCGCGGGCGGACCACCCGGTCCCGGCGATCGCCTACCGGTTCGAGGAGGGGCCGAAGCGGGGGCGGTTCGACGCGCCGCTCGCCCGGTCGCTGGGCATCCACGGGGCCGATTTCGCGCGGCTCGAGGCCGGCGAGTCCGTGCAGGTCGGCGATCGGCTCGTCCACCCGGCGGACGTCATGGGTCCGCCCCGGACCGGCCGGTCGGTCGTCTACACGGGCGACACCCGGCCGTCCGACGACGTGCGTCGGCTCGCCCACCGCGCGACGCTGCTCGTCCACGAGGCGACCTCGATGCAGGACAACGAGGTCCAGGCGAACGAGTGGGGGCACACCTCGGCGCGCCAGGCGGCGGAGATCGCCCGGTCGGCCGAGGTCGCGAGCCTGTTCCTCACCCATTTCAGCGCGCGGTACAAGGACCTCGAGCCCCTCGCGGCCGAGGCCCGCGCCATCTACCCCGGGGCGCAGGTCGCTCGCGATCTGCTCGATCACCTGATCCACCAGGAATGATCGGCGCGGACCTCGTCGTCACGGACCTCGCCGAGATCGCGACCCTCGCCCGCGGCCCGGTGCCGCGCGTCGGCCCGGCGATGGAGGAGCTCGGCCGGATCCCGCACGGCGCGCTCGCCGCCGCGAACGGCCGGATCGTCTGGATCGGGCCCGAAGCGTCGCTCGAGGCGAACGTGCGGCTGCGCTCGCACGGGCAGAGCGTGCGGGGGCTCGGCGGCTCGCTCGTCCCCGGGCTCGTCGACGCGCACTCGCACGCGCTCTTCGCGGGCGACCGCGCGTTCGAACTCCCGCTGAAGGCCGCCGGGACGAGCTACTCCGAGATCGCCCGGCGCGGCGGGGGGCTCTATGCGACCGTGCGCGCGACCCGCGCGGCGACGGACGAGGACCTCCTCCGCGCGACCGAGGGGCGGCTCCTCCGGATGGCGGCGTGGGGGACGACCGCGATCGAGGTGAAGTCGGGCTACGCGCTCGATCACGCCGGCGAGCTGCGCCTCCTCCGCCTCATCCGCCGGCTCGCGCACCGCACCGGCTTACGGCTCGTGCCGACGTACCTCGGCGCGCACGCCGTTCCGACCGAGTTCGCCCGGCGCCCGGACGACTACGTCGACCAGATCGTCCGTCGCACGCTTCCCGAGATCGCGCGCTTCGGCCTCGCCCGGTTCTGCGACGTCTTCTGCGAGCCGGGCTTCTTCTCGCCGCGCCAATCGGAACGCATCCTGCGGGCCGCGATCGCGCTCGGCCTCGAGGCGAAGGTGCACGCCGAGGAGTTCGTCCTCTCGGGCGGCGCCCGGCTCGCCGCGCGCCTCGGCGCCCGGTCGGCCGACCACCTCCTCGCGGCGGGGGCCACGGACCGGCGGCGCCTGGCCGCCGCCCACGTAACGGCCGTCCTGCTCCCGGTCACGGCGTTCGGTCTCGCGCCCGGTC
>JASHYU010000238.1 GCA_030042855.1 Thermoplasmata archaeon | reverse complement strand
AACCTCCCGGTGGTCGGCTGGGGCTTCGGGCTCCGCTCGGGAGGACCGTTCGAGTCCACGGCGTTCTTCGCGATCCTGTTCATGTACGCCTTCGTGGCCGTGATGACGGTCCTGTTCGGCCGGAAGGCCCTCTGCTCGGTGATGTGCGGCGCGGCGATGCTCTACCAGGGCACGACGGTCACCGAGATGCGCGGCTTCAACCAGAGTTCGCGCGTCGGCCGCTACTTCCTCGGGAGCCAGCTCTCGACGGCGTACCTCGTCGCCTCGAGCCTCGCCCTGGTCTCGCTCTTCGCGACCTCGGTCCTCGGCGTCCTCCACCTGCTGCCCGCGGTCACGCTCGCGAACGGGGAGGTCGACTCGGCCGCGCTCCCGCTCCCGGTCGAGCTCTACTTCGGCGCGCTCTGGTTCGCCATGTTCGTCTCCGTGCCCTACGTGGGGACGTACAACTGCGCCACCACCGGCTTCTGCCACTGGGGGGCGCTCAGCATCCCGTTCGCGAAGGTCGGGATGTTCCGCCTGAAGGTGAAGGACCGAAGGATCTGCCAGACGTGCACGACCTTCGACTGCGCGAAGGCGTGCCCGGTCGGGCTCGTCGACATGCCGCTCGCCTTCCGGACGAAGGGCGAGTACGCGAGCACGAAGTGCTGCGGGGTCGGCGACTGCGTCGGCGCCTGCCCGTACGGCAACATGTACCACCAGGACGTCCGCTTCTGGATCCGCCGGCGGCTGAGCCGGACCCCCGTCACCCCGGCCGGAGGCCCCCTCCCGATGGTGGCCGCCTCGGCCCCGGTCGCTCCGCGGTCGCCCGAGCCGTCCGTCGCCCCGGCGACCTCCCCCTGAGCCGTCGGACCGCGCTGGGGAGCCTCCCTCGTCGGGCGGGTCCCGGGACGCCCCGGGATGCTCGTGGAGGTCGCGGTCCAGGGACCGCAGCGTCTGCTCCCAGTACGAGCGGAACGGGTCCAGCCAGACCTCGACCGCGCGGAGCGGCTCGCCGTGGAGCGTCATCCGATGGACCCGGCCGTCGATCGTGCGCGAGACGAGGCCGGCGTCCTCGAGGATCCTCAGGTGCTTCGAGACGGCCGGTAGGCTCATCCGGAACGGGCGGGCGAGGTCCGTCACCTTCGCCGGGCCGAGCGAGAGGCGGGTGAGCAGGCGGCGTCGGGTCTCGTCGGCCAGTGCCCGGAAGAGCCGGTCGAGCGGGTCGCTCGGTCCCCGACGCGTCGAGGCGGCGTGGCTCGGCATCGGGACCCCGGGACAATAGTAAACTAAATGGTTAAGTATGTTGCCGACCTGAGGCCCCCCGGGCTTCGGCCCGAACGGGGGAACGAACGATGTGCCGACCGGTGCACCACGAAGTGGAGTTTGCTGCGCGCCCGAAGGACCTCTACGACGCGTACCTCGATAGCCGTCGCCACGCCCGGATCACGGGCCAGTCGGCGAAGATGAGCCGCCAGGTCGGTGGGAAGTTCACGGCCGGCGACACCTACATCTCGGGCTACAACCTCGACCTCGTCCCCGCGCAGCGGATCGTGCAGGCCTGGAGGGCGAGCGAGTGGCCGGACGGCGCCTTTTCGGTGCTCTCGCTCACGTTCGAGAAGAAGGGCCGAGGGACCCGGATGGTCGTGGACCACGTGGGGATCCCCGAGGAGTTCCG
The DNA here is from genome assembly GCA_030042855.1 of Thermoplasmata archaeon. The sequence goes on along the minus strand of JASHYU010000238.1, from coordinate 2,366 downwards.
GGAGGGCGTCGACAAGGGCTGGTACCAGTTCTACTGGGAGCCGATGAAGCAGTACTTCGCCTCGGCGGGCCGCCCCGGTCCCGCTTCGGGGAAGCGCCGCCGCCACTAGGCGGCCCCGTGAGCCCGAGCCCGCGTTCGCGGGGCGTCCCCGGGCTCACTCGGTCGTCCGAACGGCTTCCGCCGGCGGCAGCCGGGCGGCGCGCAGCGAGGGGGCCGCGATCGCGACCAGAACGAGGAGGTAGGCGATGACGGCAACCTCCACGACCGTGACCCAGGGCGCGACGAAGTGCTGGACGCCGTCCGCGACGGCGGCCGGACTGACGGAGAGGTTGTAGATCACGAGCAACCCGAGGCCGACCCCGATGGCGACGCCGAGGACCGTGACGAACGAGTACTCGAGGAAGAGGGAGCGCAGGATCATGCCCTGGGTGAATCCGGTCGCCCGGAGCATCCCGATCTCGCGTCGCCGCTCGACCACGGCCCGGAGGGCGAAGATCCCCATCGCCGCGATGCCGACCCCGAGCCCGAGGCCGACGAAGATCTCGAGGAGGCCGATGAACGCCTCGGTCGTCGAGATCGACTGGGCGAGGAGGCTCGGGAGGTCGTAGAGCACGAGGCCCGCGGGGAAGAACGCCCGCTTCGCCTGCTGGGCCGCGTAGCTGGTCGAGACGCCGTGGGCGGCCGTCAGGAAGTAGGCGGATTCGCTCGTGTACCCGAGGCTCGCGGCGGTCGCCGGGTTCAGCCAGACCCCCGTGACGATCGACTGGGCGAGGAGCCCCACGACGGTCACGTTGACCGACCGGTCCCCGTTGGGCGTCGCGACCTGGATCGACTCCCCGAGGTTCACGGTCGGGTGGTTGCTCGCGCCGGTCGAGAACGCCCGCGCGACGTTCGCGTACGACTCGTCGAGGATCGCGACCGAGGCGTTGGTCGCGAGCTGCTGGAACGTCGCGGCGGCGCTCATCCCGTGGAGCGTCGACTGGAACGTGAAGTCGTTCGTCGCGTAGAAGCTTCCGGGCCCGGTCGCGTTCGGCGGCACCGCGTAGATCGAGTCGAGGTACGGGTTCGCGGAGTAGCCGGGCACGCTGATCCCTACCGTGCCGGTCACGAGCGGCGCGGCGTTCGCGAACAGCGGCGCGAGCGTCGAGTTGGTCGAGATCTCGGTCCAGAGGTCGGGAATCGGCGTCGTGGAATAGCCGAAGTAGGTGTACCCTCCGCTCTGGGTGGCGATCGAGGCGTCGAGGCTGCCCTCGAGCGTGGACCCCGCGGCCGCGGTCGCGATCATCGTGAACACGACGAGCGCGAAGATCGTGAGGCTCACCCCGGTCCGGCCGGGTTGCCGGGTCGGGTACTCCATCCCGATGCGGGCGACCGGGCTCGACTGGATCCGACGTCCCCCGAGGCGGCGCAGGAACTCGGCGATCGAGTCGGCGTTGAGGAGGACGAGCATCAGCATCCCTCCGACCAGGATGATGCCCTCGACGAACAGGTTGAAGATCCCGCTCGAGTGCGAGGGTCCGAACAGGTACGCGTGCAGCGGCTCGAGGCCCGACCAGATCGCCAGGGCGGCGCCGACCGCGCTGAACGCGATCCGGTTCTTCACGAACCGCGCGGCGATGAGGCCGGCCCCGAGGATGACGCACGAGCCGAAGACGATCGGTTCCTCGATGTCGGTCGTGCCCCGGTTGGTCGCGAGGTAGCCGAGGACCCCGAGCACGATCAGGAACCCGCCGAGGTAGGCGAGGAACGTGTAGGTCCGGACCGGCGGCTTCGGCTCGGGGATGTCGCGGATCGCGCGGACGATGTTGAGGCGGCTCGCCCGGCGGCACGCGACGACCACCGTGACGAGCGTCAGGAGGAACCCGACGACGTAGGCGATGAGGAGGCTCTCCCCGGAGACGGTGAACGACTGGACGATCGCGCCCTGGGGGATCCCCTCGGCCTTCAGGATCGAGCCGGTGAGGAGGACGAGCAGGTAGCCGACGCCGACCCCCACGAACGTGCCCGCGAGGGCGCTCCCGGCCGCGTACGCGACGCCCTCGAAGTAGTACGTGTACACGAGCTCCCGACGTCGCATGCCGATCGCGCGGAGCATCCCCATCTCGCCCTTGCGCTCCTCGGCGAGCATCACGAAGATCCCGATGATCAGCATCGCACCCGCAAGAATGGAGAACAGCCCGAGCGCGAGGAACAGTGTCTCCAGACTTTGCCCGGAGGTCTGCCCGGAACTGAGGGCTGTGCTGAGCGGGGTCTTGACCGTCAACCCGTAGGTCGTGAGGATGTCGGCGAGCGTCGAGTTCAGGTGAGTGCTTACGGCCGACGACGAGGCAGCACCCGCGACCTGGGACCCCGCGTTGGTGATCGCG
>JASHYU010000237.1 GCA_030042855.1 Thermoplasmata archaeon | reverse complement strand
GCCGCGATGACCACTGCCAGCATCGCAACGCCCAAGGCGAGGGGCACGATGCGCTTCCCTCTACGAACCACGGCTTCACGCCGAGGAGCGCTGCTCCTCGCGGCTCTATGAAGCGCGCTGTATGTAAACCCTACGTGAGAGCACGGAAGTTATACGGCGATGGCTCGAACGCGCGGGTCCCGGCACGCCGGGGCCGGCCCCGCCGACCGGTGGGAATAGGATTTTGGCGGACGGGCGGCTCGGGGAGCCGGGGCGGGTCGTGTCGTTCCCGTACGTCGAAGTCTTTCTCGGGCTGCTCGTCGCGTACATGGCGTACTCCGCGTGGGCGCGACTCGACGCGCGCTATCCGATCGTCGCGGCCCTCGCCCTCCTGGTCGTCACGGCCGTCGTCGACGCGAGCGGGGCCAGCGCGACGGCCAACACGCTCGCCGAGTTCGTCTTCTTCCTCCTCGGTGCGGGCGTCCTCCTCCTCCTGGTCGATCACGTGCGGGCGGCGCGGCGCTCCTCCGGCCCGAAGACCGCGCTAGTCGGAACCCCGGCGGGCGAGCCGGCCGAGCCGGCGAAGCCAGGGCAAGGGGCGACCGACGAGCCGCTCGATCGCCTCGAGCAACAGCCGGTCCCCGTCGTCGATGCTCCGGGTCGCGAGGACGAGCACGATGAAGGCCAACGCCACGAGCAGGCCCGCTGGGACGAGGAGGAGCCCGCTGATCCGCAGGGGAGCCAGCCCGAAGAATAGGCCGACCGGCACCCCGGTGGCCAGCAGCGGCACGAGGAAATGCCGGCGGAAGGGGTGCAGGTCCGACAGGAGGAAGAGCTCGGCGAGCGAGAGGCCGAAGAAGGCGGCGTTGGCGGTCGCCCAGGCGATCGCGGCGCCGACGTACCCGAGCGATGGGATGAGGACGATGGAGAGCGCGATGTCCGTGACGCCGGCGACGATCGCGTTGTACGCGAGCAGCCGGGTCTGGCCGTAGACGACCTGGGCGGTCGTCGAGGGACCGAGGAGGGTCGTGACGAAGGCCCCGACGACGACGATCTGGAGCGGCAGCACGACCGAGGTGTAGTTCGGGCCGAAGACGAATCCGAGCGATGCGCCGGGGAGGAAGAAGAAGAGCGCGAACAGAGGGAGCGAGATCAGGATCATCCACTTCGTGACGGTCGCGTACGTGATCCGGATCGACGCCGCGTCGTTCTGGCGCAGGAACTTGCTCGCGACGGGGAGGAAGATGAACGACGACGCGCTGATCCCGATCTGGATCAGCCGCGCGAGGGTGAGCGCGTTGGAGTACGCCCCGATCTCGGTCTCGTGGTAGATCCCGAGGATGAGCGTGTCCCCATAGCCCGTGACGCTCGTCATGACCCCGACCACGAAGAGCGGAGCGGCGAAGCGGAGGAGCCGGCCGGTCGCCTCGGCCGCGCGGGGGCCGCGCGGGAGGCGCCGCGGCAGCCGACGCCAGGTGTAGACCGAGACGAGCGCGAGCGTCGCGACGTTCGCGAGCGCGTAGGCGAGGAGCGCGTCGGTGTAGCTGATGCCCATCGGCGGCACGACGACCGCGACGAGCAGGAACCCGACGTAGAGGCCCGGGTTGATGATCTGGCTGAAGACCGCGTTCGGCGTGACGTCCTCGAATCCCTGGAAGATCGACACGATGAGGCTCGAGACGATCGAGGTGCCGAGGGCGATGGGGAAGTACTCGAGGCCGACGGTGATCGGAGGCGAGGCGAGCGCCGTCCCGATGTCGGAGGCAAACACGAAGAGCAGGACCGACGCGGCCACGGCCGCGCCGCCGCCGATCAGCAGCGTGGCCCGCACGATCCCGCGGCGCTCGTCGTCCGTGCTCGCGTACGGGATCCCGCGGGCGACGGCGTTCGGGAGGCCGAGCGTCCCGAAGGCGGAGAGGATCGTCGCGAGCGTCAGTCCGAAGGAGAAGGCGCTGTAGTCACTCGGGGAAATGGTGCGCGTCACGAGGACGCGCGAGACGAAGTTGAGGCCCACGAGGCACAGGGTCGCGATGAGAAGGAAGAGCGTCCCGTGGGTGATGGTCGAAAGCCCGTCCCGGACCTTCGCGCCGGAGTCGACCACCACGCCGACCGCCCGCGTTCGAGGGGCAGCCGGACGGTAAATACGTAGCGGCGGGCGGGCACCCGGTTTCTTAAGCGGGCTCGAAGGTGGCCGGGCCGTGAGCCTGCCGGGTCCGTCGGCGGGTACCTGGGTCCTGGGCCTCCTCGCCTGGGCGGCCGCAGCCGGGGTGCTCGGGGAGTCCCTCCGGCTCTTCGCGGCCCGCGCGGTCCCCGCGTGGCGAGACCGCGAACCGCTCCAGCGCGGCCTCCTCGACTTCTACCTCGGCGGCGCGGCGCTCTACCTCATCGCGGCCCTGCCCGTGGGCGCCTTCGTCCCGGCGATCGTCGACGGGCTGCCGATCGCCGCGGCCGCGATCCTCGTGGTCTACGCCGTGAGCGGGCGGCGCGACCGGGTCGTGGAGGGCCTGCGCGCCTCGCTCGCGCCCCTCGGGCGAGTCCCGTACCTCCTCGTCCTTGCATCCGCGGCCGCGCTGCTGGTCTTCGAGGTCCTCGTCGCCGCGCCGGTCGCGACCGGGAACACCTTCGACTCCGGGCTGCTCACGACCTACACCGCGATCCTGCTGCACTCGCACTCGATCGCGTACTCGTTCCGCCCGTACGCGGACCCCGCCGTCTTGTATCCGCAGGGCGCGCCGGTCTGGATCGGTTGGGCCCAGGACGCGCTCGCGCTGCCGCCCGCCCGCGCGAGCCTGATCGTGACCCCGCTCTTCGTCGCGCTCGCGCCGCTCGCCGGGTTCGTCCTGGGCCGTCGCTGGTTCTCGAGCGATGGGGCCGGGGTCGGTGTCGCCCTCCTCCTGGCCTGGCTCGCGCCGATCACGCGCGGCCTCGTCGCGGGGAGCAACGACTTCGTCTTCGCGTTCCCGCTCGTGCTGTGGCTCGCCGCCGAGGTCCCCGCGTGGCTCGGCCGCGTTCCGCGCCTCGGGGATGCGGTCGGGTTCGGGGTCCTCGCGGGATACTCGGCCGCGATGAATCCGGTCGGCGCGGAGTGGCTCCTTCCCGCGCTCTTCGTGATGGGCCTCGCGTCCCGTCCCGTGCTGGGCGGCGCCGCGCTCCGCTGGCTCGGGCGCTGGTTCGCCGCGCTGGCGAGCGCCCTCCTCGGGGTGATCCCGTCGCTCGTCGTGCTCGCGGAGGGGCTCGCGAGCCCGGGGTTCGTCCCGGGGGCCGGGAATCCCCCCGCCGGCACGCCCACCGGCCTCAGCACGCCGCAATTCCTCGGGAGCATCGATCCGTTCCTGTTCGGACCGACCGACGTCAGTCTCTCCTCCGTGCCGGCGCTCCGGCTCGAGCTGGCGATCCTCCTGGTCGTGGGACTGGGGATCCTCGTCCTGGTGGGGCGTTCGGACGCCCTCGGGCCGTTCATCGACCGGTGGCGCACGTTCGTCCTCGGCTCGTTCGTTTCGATCGTCGGCCTCCTCCTGGTGCTCTGGTGGGGCTCGACGGGGTTCGGGCCGGCCGTCGCCTTCGGCAACATCACGAGCGGCGCCGAGCTATCGCTCTG
>JASHYU010000236.1 GCA_030042855.1 Thermoplasmata archaeon | reverse complement strand
CCCTACCATGCCTCGGGAGATTGAATAGTTGAGGCTCCGGGGCCGGCGCCCGGTCCCCGACCTCCAGCCGGGGGGAGGGGCGGGTCGGAAACGACAAGAGCTCGCGACCGGCTGAGGGCCCGTGTCCCTCGGGCCGCTGAGCTACTCGTCGTACCGAACGTACCTCGAGTGCCCGCTCCGGTGGAAATTTCTCTACGTCGATCGGCTCCCCGAGGAGCCGCGGGGCTACTTCACGTTCGGGCGCGTCATCCACTCGGTCCTCGAAGAGCTCGTCCGGCCGCTCGTGGTCCCGTCCGCGCGACGGGTGAGCGCGGCCGAGTCCCAGCGGACCCTCGACGACTGGCAGGGTCCCGGCGCGACGGTGGCGGGCGGATGGATGAGCCGGGAGGAGCTCCTCCGCGCCTACGACCGCGCGTGGCTCAGCGATGGCTACGTCTCGGCGGACGAGGAGGCGCGCTATCGACAGACCGGCCAGGAGCTCCTCCTGCGATTCTACGACCAGCTCGTCCGCGAGAAGCCGCAACCGGTCGCGGTCGAGGAGCATCTCGAGGCGCGGTGGGACGGGATCCCGATCCACGGCTACATCGACCGGATCGATCGGACCTCGACGGGCGGCCTCGAGATCGTCGACTACAAGACGTCGCGCGAGCTCTCCCACGAGGACGCGCGCGACTCCGACCAGTTGACGCTCTACCAGGTGCTGGTCGAGCGCAACTACACCGAGCCGGTCGAGGGCCTGACCCTGTACCACCTGCGCTCGCAGAAACCGCTGCGGGCGCCCCCCCGGGCGGCGACGGCGCTCTCCGTCCTCCACGACCGGATGGGCGAGGTGAGCGACGGGATCCGCTCCGAGTCGTTCGAGCCGACCCCGGGCCGCCAGTGCGCCCGCTGCGACTTCCGCGCGCGCTGTCCGGAGTTCCGGTCGGTCCCCGGCACGGAGGAGGCCCGGCTGCGGGCGCTCGTCGACCGGTTCGAGTCGCTGCGGTCCGAGGAGGGTCGGGTCAGCGACGAGCTCCGACGCACCGCCGAGGAGCTCCACCGCGCGGCGGAGGAGCTCGGCGTCCATCGCGTGCCGGGATCGAACTCGGTCGCGCTCCGGCGCCGGGAAGAGTCCTGGCAGTTCTCCCTCGACGCGGTCCGCCCTCTGCTCGAGCGCGCCGGTCTCGCCGACCGGCTCGCGACCGGCACTCCCGAGGAGATCCGTCGGCTCGTCCGCGACCCGACGATCGACCCCGAGGTGCGCCGCCGCCTGGCCGAGGCCGGCGCCCGCCGGGTTCGGTGGTACTGGGAGCTCGACGAGAGCCCCCGAGACGCCGCCGCGACGCGGCGGTCGAGGTAGCGTTAAAACGGTCCCCGGAATGGGACCGTATGGCGGTCGCGATCGCTACCGAGAGCCGTCTTTCCTCCGTTCAGGGCCGCCGGCCGACGCTCGCGACGCTCTGCTCGCACTCGTCGCTCCAGATCTTCCACGGGGCCCGGACGGAGGGCTTCCCGACCCTCGGCCTCTGCGTCGGCGCCCCGCCCCGGTTCTACGACGCGTTCCCGCTCGCGCGGCCGGACCGGTTCTTGTCGGTCCCGACGGTGCGCGACCTCCCGAGCGTCGCGGACCAGCTCCGCTCGGAGGGCGCGATCGTCGTCCCGCACGGTTCGTTCGTGGAGTACGTCGGACCCGAGGCGTTCGGCGAGCTCGACGTACCGGTGTTCGGGAATCGAGCGGTCCTCGGTTGGGAGTCCGACCGCCGGAAGGAGCGCGAGTGGCTCGATCGGGCGGGGGTCCCGATGCCGGCGGCGTACGAGGACCTCGCCGACGTGGACGGGCCGGTGATCGTGAAGTACTACGGGGCGAAGGGCGGGAAGGGGTTCTTCCTCGCGAAGAACCGCGAGGCCCTCGCGGACTTCCGCCCGACCGGACCGTACGTGATCCAGGAGTACGTCCTCGGGACGCGCTACTACATGCATTTCTTCTACTCGCCGCTCTCCGACCGGGGCTACCGCGTCGGCCACGGCTCGCTCGAGCTGCTCGGCATGGACCGCCGGGACGAGGCGAACATCGACGAGCTGTACAAGCTCGGCGCCCAGGAGGAGCTCCTCCGGGCGGGGATCCGGCCAACGTTCGTCGTGACGGGGAACGTCCCGGTCGTCCTCCGGGAGTCGCTCCTCCCGAAAGCGTTCGACGTGGCCGGGCGGATCGTGGAGCAATCGATCGAGCTCTTCGGCGGCATGGTCGGGCCGTTCTGCGTCGAGGGGATCATGACGGAGGAGCTCGAGTTCAAGGTCTTCGAGATCTCGACCCGCATCGTCGCCGGCACGAACCTCTTCATCTCCGGGAGCCCGTACTCCGATCTGATCGCGCCGGGGCTCTCGACCGGACGACGCATCGCGCAGGAGATCCGACGCGGCCAGGTCGAGGGGCGCCTCGCCGAGATCCTGAGCTAGGCGGCTGATCTCGGGCGCTCCGAGCCCCCGGAAGCGGGCCATCGTTATCAGCGGTTCATCGTCTCGGGCGCCCTTCATGTCGGTCGCGATCCGGGCGCAGCACGTTCACAAGGTGTACCCGAAGTCGCCGCCCGGCGTGGCCGCCCTCGACGATCTCACCCTCGAGATCCCGACCGGCCGGGTCTACGGACTGATCGGGCGCAACGGCGCCGGGAAGACGACGTTCGTGCGGATCGCCGCGACGCAGCTCGAGCCGACGTCGGGCGACGTCACGGTCCTCGGCTACAACGTGCACGGGCAGGAGCGCGAGATCCGACCCCGGATCGCCTGCGTCCCGCAGGAGTCGCGGCCGCTCTACTTCCTGAACGTCGAGGAGGTCGTGTACCTGTACCTCAAGCTGCGCGGCCTCGATGCGACCGAGGCGCACCGGCGGACCCGGGAGGTCCTGGACGAGCTGTCGCTCACCGAGTACCGCCGCCGGTCCGTCTCGCGCCTCTCGGGTGGCCTGCGCCGGCGGGCGATGTGCGCGATGGTGCTCGCTTCCGACGCGGAGGTCCTCTTCCTCGATGAGCCGACGACCGGGCTCGACCCGATC
>JASHYU010000235.1 GCA_030042855.1 Thermoplasmata archaeon | reverse complement strand
GCGGAGTCGTAGGCGACCGCGACCGGGGCGCTCCCGACCGGGATCTGGCCCGTGCTCGACGCGGTCGCGCCGTCGATCGCGGTGAGGTTGTCCGATCCGACGTCGGTAACGTAGACGAACCCGTTCGCGAGATCGTACGCGATGGCGAGCGGCTCGCTCCCGGTCGGAACCGATCCGATCACCTCCTCGGTCGTGTCGCTGATCAGCGAGACACTGTCGGACCCCGAGTCCACGACGTAGACGGTTCCCGTGGCGGTGTCCGCGGCGATCCCCGAGGGGTCGGCGCCCACGTCGATGTGGCCGACCACCGCCTCCGTGGAAGGATCGAGGAGGCTGACGTTATCGGACCCCTCGTTGGCGACGTAGAGGTAGCCGTTCGCGCTGTCGAAGGCGATGCCGTCGGGCTCGTCGCCGACCGGGATCGTCCGGACGAGTTGATCCGTCGAGCCGTTGATGGCCTCGACCACGTCGGGTCCCGAGTTCGTCACGTAGAGGTAGCCGTTGAGGCTGTCGTAGGCGATCGCCGTGGAGTTGTCGCCCACCGAGATCGAGGTGACGACCGAGTTCGTGGCGGCGTCGATCACGGAGACGTTGCTCGAGTCCGCGTTCACGACGAAGATCTGGTCGGTGGCGGCATCGTACGCGTCCGCGAACGGCAGATCCCCGACCGCGACCGATCCGATCACGGTCCCCGTCGCCTCGTCGATCACCGAGACGTTGTTCGTGAGAAAGTTGGTCGTGTAGGCGTCGCCCGACGCCGCGTCGAACGCCAGCCCCAGGGGATACATCCCGATCGTCACGGCGCCGATCGAGGTGTCCGTATCGCCGTCGATCACCGTGAGCTCGTTCCCATTGTAGTCCGAAACGTAGACGTAGCGGTCCGTCACGTCGTACGAGGCCGCGATGGGATCGGATCCGGTGGGGATCGTGGCCACCACGGCGTTCGTCGATCCGTCGATCACCGAAACGTTCGCGGCCTCGGACTCCGTGACGTAGACGTACTGATTGACCGGGTCATACGTCAGTCCGAGCGGTCCGTCGCCCACGGGCACCGAGACGTTGACCTGCGTGCCCAGGATCTCCGACACGTTGTCCGAGCCGAGGTTGGTGACGTAGACCCCTCCGTTGGCGGTGTCGTAGCCCACCCCGATCGGGTACTCGCCGACCGGGATCGAGGCCTCGACCTCGAGGCCCGACCCGTTGAGGACGGTGACGTTGTTCGAATCGAAGTTGGCGACGTAGACGTAGCCGTTCGACGTATCGAACGCGAGACCGCTCGGCTCGGTACCCACGGGGGCCGAATCGATCACCGAGTTCGTGGCACTGCTGATCAAGGAGACGTCGTCCGATGCTGCATTCGCGACGTAGACGTAGCCATTGGCGGCATCGTACGCCAGGGCGTACGGCGCTTCTCCCACCGCGACCGAGGTGATCGGAAGTCCGGTGGAGGGGTCGATCACCGAGACGGTGTTCGAACCCTGGTTCGCAACGTAGAGATCCCCGTCGGACGGAGCGTAGACGACCGCGTCGGGCTCGCTCCCGGTCGGCACCGTCCCGACCACGACATGGGTCGCCGCGTCGAGGACCGTCAGGTTTCCGGTGCCGAAGTCGGTGACGTACTCGTGTCCGGTCACGTTGTCGTAGGCGGAGCCCCAAGGACCCGACCCATCGATCGGCTGGAAGTTGCCGGGGACCGATGTTCCGTTCAGGAGCACCAACGTATCGACGACCCCTCCCGGGGCGCTGCCGTTGCCGGATCCACCGGCGGTCCGCCCGCGCGATGGATGCATCGCGGGCAGCAGGCCGCGTCCGACCTCGGGCCGCGCCAGGGACGTCGCTCGAGCCGGAAGCGGGTTCGGCCGAATCTCTCCGTGCGCAGCTAGGTCACGGACCGAAGCTCGACCCGAGAACGGGGCGAGCGGAGCCGGGGCTCGCAGGGAAGCGGCGGGCATCAGCAGCAAGGTCGTCAGCCCGGCGATCGCGAGGGCCCACAGAAATGTGGAGAGGGGGCGTCGACCCGACGACGTCACGGGCTCGGCCTGACCGAAGCAGGGCTAGTTCTATCTTTCGGCGACGCCGAGCGGCTCTCGAGTCCATCCGTTATTTCCCGACGGGCGGCTCGCCACCGCACCCGGAGACCGGGCCGGGGCTCGGCGCTATCCGGTCGGCGAAGCGAACCGTCGGACCGCCTCCGTGCAGGGGACGAAGTAGTAGGCGCCGGTCAGCGGCCGGCTATAGTTCGTCAGGGCGTCCCGAATGCCGTCCCCGACGCCCGCCATGCTGTCGAGCATGTTCGCGAGCGGCCCCTGTTCCGCGCAGAACCCGACGAACATCGTCCCGTGATCCGTCGCGCGGCCGTACGGCACGTTGCGGCGGAAGACCTTCCCGAACACGTCCTGATCGGTCTTGCCGGCGTGGGAGTCGGCCGGCTTCGGGTCCATTTCGATGCTCTCCGCCTTCGTTCGCCCGATGACCCGCTCCTGGGCGGGTACCGTCAACGCCTCCCACCGCGCTGTGTCGTGCTGCCACTTCTGGAGGAGGAGGATGCTCCCTCCGGCGCCGGCCCGATGCTCCGGGATGATCGCCACGTCGTGCGCTTCGGGCAGCGTGGGGTTCTCGGTCCCGTCGATGAATCCCGTCAGGTCCCGATCCTGCCGGTAGGGCCAGCCCTGGGTCTCGGTCGCGACCGAGGCGACGTCCGCGAGGCCCCGGATGGCGAGACGGGTCTCGTCGAAGACCACGTCCGGCCCGCTTCCGGCGAACCAGAGGACGGCATCGTGCTGCGTCGCCGGCATCACGTACCCATCGGCGCCGACGAGATCCCGGTTGAATCCGGCGAGATGCGGCGGGGTCTCCTTCGGTCGCAACTCCCGCCAGAGCTCCGGACGGAAGCCGGTGACGAGATTGACGCCCGCCATCGTCGTGCGCGGTTCGCGCAGGTTCGCGATGGCCTGCGCGAGCGCCCGGGGCGACGCCTTCGGGAGCCGGTCGAGCTCGAGGTAGGCCTGCGCGTTCGTGCCCACCGCGAAGATCCCGTGCTGGGCCGTGTGCATCGCGGCCCGGTTCACCGCGGGTTGCCAGATAGCCTAGCGCCCGGGAGGCGCCGGCTCCCCCTCGCCGACCCCGCCTACGCCCCGGGAGGCGCCCGGCGGATCCGCATCTCCTCGTTCCGCGACCATCGCGCATCCTTCGCGTCGTACCGTTCGCCGCGCCAGCGGAACGAGTCCCGGGCGATCTCCGAGAAGATCCAGCGGATCGGCGTGCCGTCCTCCTCCCGCCCGTCCAGCACGATCTCGTCGCCGACGGGTCGGGCGATGAACTGGCGCACCGCGCGCTGGTCCGGGGAGATCCAGACGCTGTGCCACGCGTCGATCGAGGGATCGTAGAACCGGACGGTCGTCCCGCCCGGGACCATGCGCCCCTCCTCCTCGTCGTAGCCCATCCAGATGTCCTGGACCGCCCGGCCCTCGAGGATCCAGCGCCAGTGAATCTCGCCGCGGGAGGTGGTCCAACGGCCGTCGTCCTGAAGATTGCGGCACTCGACGATCTCCCAGTCCCCGACGAACTGGCCGAAGAGCCGGAGCGACTTCCGGTGCTCGGTCGCCGGACCCATCGCGGCGAGCCCCGGGAGGTTCCACGCCTCCGGCGGGACGGCGCGGGCCCGACTGGGCGACGTGCCCGTCACGCGAAGACCTCGATCCAGATCCCGTTCGGGTCCTCGACGTACGCCCACCGGCTCGACGCCGTCTGCATCTCGAGCGGGACCGGGATCCCCTGCCGCTTCGCTTCTCGGAGGAACGCGTCGAGGTCCTCGACCTGGAACGCGAGGTGGTCGATCGCCTCGCCGACGGCGTACTTCGTGTCGAATCGGCTCCCCTTCCCGTAGTGATTGAGCTCGAGGGTCGGCCCACCGTCCTCGGAGACGAGGGAGACCGCCTCCCCCTTCGTGTCCGGGATCGAGGCGCGCCCCGTCGCGTGCATCCCGAGCACCTTCGTGTAGAATTCGATCGACCGCTCGAGGTCCTTCACGCGGATCCCGGTGTACGTCAGCTTGGCCTTCATGGGTGCCCTCGGTTCCGCATCCCGCGCCGCCGCATAGGCTTGGGACCGCCACGTGACGGCCCTTCGATCACTCCGCGTAGTCGCTCGAGGTGCGCATCCGAAGGTAGGGCCCGACCGCCTGCATCACCTTGTTCTGGCCCTTTCGCAGGTGGTCGACGAAGCTCGTGCGCGGCGTGCCGACCCGGCGGGCGATCTCGACCGACGTGGCGCCGCGCGGAAAGCTGTAGTATCCATGATCGAGCGCGATCACGAGCGCCCGCGCCTGACGATCCGTGAGCCCGCCGAGGAGCGCCCCGGTCGAGACCATCAGCCGCTCGTGGATCGCCCCCTCGGGCACGCTGCGGCGGGCGACGAGCTCGACGCGGGCGTTCCGGCCCAGGTCCCGGACGAGCTGCCGCACGTCCCGGTCGGCGAACCCGACGAGCCGGTACCACTCCCAGCCCTTCGTGTACACCATCGGTTGCAGATTGAGGCAGTTCCGCGCCTCGATCATGGGGAGCGTCGGGGGCGGCAGCGCGTCGCAGGCGCAGTGCTGGAGCACGAGGCGAACGTGCGAGCCCACGTCGGTCGCCCGGATCGTTTTCCCGCCGACGCTCGCGAGCAGGTGACGGACCGCGGCGCGCAGCTGCGCATCCCGCACTTCGGCCCCGGCGATCTCGAGAACGTCCCGGCTCCAATTGCACCAGTGGGAGAGCACGACCGTCGGATGCTCCCGGGAGAACTCGCTGTACGGGCAGTCGTGCTGCAGCTTGAGGTCGACCTCGTAGTAGGTCATCCCCGGGGCACGGCCTCCCGGCCCCATAACGGCCGAGCCGTCCCATGACGGTTCTCCCCCGGCCGCGACCGTTATCACGTCGCTCGCCTCGACCGGACCCGAGGAGGGCGATGTTCTGCGGAATGGCGACGACCCAAGCGAAGCCGGGGTGCGAGGAGGAACTCGTCGCCGCGGCTCGGGACCACGCCGAGGCGCTCCGGGCCCAGCCGGGGTGCCGGGCGGCGTACGTCCTGCGGGAGCGCGGCGCGCCGCGGGTGGTCTCGATCTCGGTGTTCGAGTCCGAGGAGGCGCTCCAGCGGGCCGTCGAAGCCACCCGGCCCGTCATCGCGAAGCACGGCATCGACCGGCTGTGGACGGAGCCCTCGAGCTTCGCGTTCTTTGACGTCCGTTAGGCGCCCGGGCTCGATCCCCACCCCCCGGCCCCGGCGGGAGATTCGGAGTTCATACTTTCCGAGATAAACCGCGTCCCCCCTTCGACCGCGTAGCATGGCCGGCGACATCGCGGGCCCGGAGTCGCTAGCCGGGATCCTCCCACTCGGTAGCCGCTCTGCGGGCGCCGGCCGGCGGCCGCCCGTCGACCGGCTCCGTCTCGCCACGTTCGAGCGCAACCTGTGGCAGATCGGGATCTCCGACCTCGAAGCCACGGTCGGGGAGGTCACCGTCGGCCGGCTCCGCACCTGGTTCGAGGAGGACCCGTCGGTCCTCGAGATCGCGCTCCTCCGGACGTGCCAGCGGGTGCTGCTGCTGGCCGTCTTCGACGCCCCGGAGGGGGTGGAGGGGTGGTCGGGGCGACTCGCGGCGACCGGAGCCTGGACCGTCCGGACGGACGAGGAGGCGATCCGACATCTCTACGGCATCTCCGCCGGTCTCGAGTCCCGAGCCCCCGGGGAACGCGAGGTCCGGGACCAGGTGCGCGCCGCCGCCCAGAGCGTTCTCAGCCGCTACCCGCGGCCGGTCCTCGCGAACGTCCTCCGGCGGGCGGCATCGGCGCCCGAGCGGCTCCCGCCGAGCCCGGAAGGCTCGGTGGCCGACCTGGCCGCCGACTGGTTGCGGCCGCGCCTCGCCGGCCGACGAGCGAGCATCCTCGTGATCGGCGCCGGCACCGTCGGCCGGAAGGCGGCGGAGCGGCTGGCCGGTGAGTCGGACGTCACGATCCTCTATCGGACCCGCCCGCCGGATCCGTCCTGGACCGCCCGGTGGAACGTCCGGGTGCGACCCGCGCCCGAGATGGCGGACGCGCTCCGGTCCGCCGATGCGGTCGTCGCGGCCGCCAAGACGATCGGACGGGTCCTCGGTCCGGCCGACCTGCCGGGCGAAGCCGGGACCGGGCCGCGGTGGTTCGTCGATCTCGGCCTGCCCCGGAACATCGACCCCGAGATCGGGCTGCGCCTCGGTGCCCAGCTCGTGGATCTCGGGGGACTGCCGCAGGGCCGGCTCGCCCCCGAGCGTCTCGCCGAGGTGCGGCGGACGATCCGGGCCGCCGCGGACGAGGGGATCCGGGACTTCGCCGCCGCCTCGGTGGAGCCGTGGGTGACGGAGCTCCGGGTGTGGGCCGAGTCGATCCGCTCGGAGGAGTGGGCGCGGGCGCGGTCGCATGCCCCCGACCTTCCCGAGCCGGCGCGCCTCGCGTTCGAACGCCTGTCGGAACGCCTCGTCCGCCGCCTGCTCGCGGGCCCGACCGCGGAACTGCGCAGCCTCCCGCCGGAGCCGGCGGTGGACCTCCTGCGGCGCCGGGTCCTCGAGCTGTTCGAGACGTCCGATCCCCGCCCGTGACCGGGCGCCTCCGCATCGGGACCCGGGCGAGCCCGCTCGCGCTCGCCCAGACCGATCTCGTCGTACGGGCGCTCCGTCGGGCCGTCCCGGATCTCGGCGTCGAGGTCGTCCCAGTGCGAACCTCCGGCGACCGGTCGCGCCGGGTGACCGGAACGCTCGACTTCACGGACGAGATCACGCGCCGGCTCGAGGCGGGTTCGCTGGACGCGGGAGTCCACAGCGCGAAGGACCTGCCGGCGGCCCCGATCCGCGCCACGAAGATCGGCGCGTACCTGCCGCGCGCCGACCCGCGTGACTGCCTCGTCCTGCGCGCTCCGGGCCGTCTGAGGACGCTGTCCCGGGGCGCGCGGATCGGCTCGAGCAGCCTCCGGCGACGCGCGCAGCTCCTCGGGTTGCGACCCGACGTGGAGGTCGTGCCGATCCGGGGGAACGTCGGGACCCGGCTCGAGCGCCTCGGTTCGGGCGACCTCGATGGGATCGTGCTGGCCGCGGCCGGGCTGCGTCGGCTCGGCCTCGCCGCCCGCGCCGTGGAGTACTGGCCCACCTCCGTCTGGCTCCCCGCGCCGGGACAGGGCGCGATCGCCATCGAGGCTCGAGCGGGAGATCGGAGGACGGAGCGGACGCTCCGGTCGATCGACCATCGCCCGACCCGGCTCGCCGTCGAGGCCGAACGGGCGGTCGTCCGCACGCTCGGCGGGGACTGCGAGCTTCCCCTGGGCGCGTTCGCGCGGGTCCGGTCCGGAGAGCTCGACCTTCGCGCGGCGCTCTATTCGCCCGACGGGCGCGTCCGGCTGGCCGCCGCGGCGTCCGGTGGCGCCGATGGGGCGGTCACGTTGGGGACCCGGGTGGGCCGAACGATCCGCGCCCTCGGGAGCGCGGAACGTCGGGTACCGCTCGGCGGGCCGCGCGGGCGATGACGGCGAGCACGCCGCCGGACCTGCTCGTCGCCTGTCGCGCGGGTTCGCTCGAGGGACTCTCCCGCCACCTCCGGCGATCGGGCCATCGCGTGGCCCGCGTCGAGACGATCCGTTCCGAGCCGGTGCGAATCGCCCGGCGGCCCGCCTGGCTCGGGCGATCGCCACCGCCGGACCTTTGGATCGTGACGAGCCGGTCCGTCGTCGACCCGTTCCTGCGGGCGCACCCCGGGTGGCTCTCGGGCCTCGCCCGCATCCCGAGGGTGGTCGCGGTCGGACCCGGGACCCGGAAGGCGCTCGTGTCCGTGGGCGTGCGGCGGGCGGAGGGCGCGCCGGGAGGCGGCTCGGGCGCCTTGCTCGCGAGGCTCGGCCCGCTCGACGGCCTTCGCGTGATCTACCTCCGGTCCGACCGCGCCGGCGCCGGGCTCGGTCGGTCGCTCCGTCGGCGGGGGGCCCGGGTGCGGGAGCGGGTGGTCTATCGGCTTCGCGGGGCCCGGGGGGCAGGGGCCGCCGAGCGACGACGACTGCTCGGCGCCACCGCCTGGGCCGTGTCGAGCCCGTCCGCACTGTCGGGGCTCCGACGGGTGCTCGGGGCGCGGCCGTTCGACCGACGCATCGCGGAGGTCCGGTGCTTCGCGATGGGGGATCGCACCGCCCGCGCGATCCGGCGGGCCGGCGGGCGTCGGGTCGTCGCCGCGAGACCGAGTACGGAGGAAGGTCTTACAACCTCCTCGAGAAGGACCTGAAGGATGCTCCCGACGATCCCGCGTGAGGACTCGCGCGCCCTCGGCCGGCCGGCCGAGCGGCCCCGGCGACTGCGCGCCCTCGCTTCGCTCCGGGAGCTCGTGGCCGAGTCGGAGGTCCGCCCTGCCCAGCTCGTCGCGCCGCTCTTCGTCGCGGACGACCCCGACCGACCGGGCGCGAATCCCCTCCGCCCGCTCGCGCGGCGGACCGTCGAGGAGACCGCGCGCGCGGCGGTCCGGCTCCGTCGGACCGGCGTGCGGGCCGTGCTGCTCTTCGGCATCCCCGCGCGCAAGGACGCCCAGGGATCGTCGGCCTGGGACCCCCGCGGACCCGTCCCCCGCGCGATCCGGGCGATCAAGGAGATCGACCCCGAGATGACCGTCCTGGCCGACGTCTGCCTCTGCGAGTACACCGACCACGGCCACTGCGGCGTCCTGCGGGGCAGCCGGATCGACAACGACCGAACGCTGCCGTTGCTCGGCCGGGCGGCTCTCGCCTACGCGGACGCCGGCGCCGACCTCGTCGCGCCGAGCGCGATGATGGACCACCAGGTCGCGACGATCCGGGAGGCGCTCGACCGCTCCGGGCACGAAGGCGCGGGCATCCTGGCGTACGCCGCGAAGTTCGCCTCGAGCTTCTACGGTCCGTTCCGCGACGCCGCGGGCTCGGCGCCGTCGTTCGGCGACCGGCGAAGCTACCAGATGGACCCGCGGAACCGGCGGGAGGCGCTGCGGGAGCTGGCGCTCGACGCGGCCGAGGGCGCGGACATCCTGATGGTGAAGCCGGCGCTCCCGTACCTCGACGTGATCGCGGCGGCCCGGGAGCGGTTCGACCGGCCGATCGCGGCGTACCAGGTGAGCGGCGAGTACGCGATGATCCAGGCCGCGGCGGCCCGCGGCTGGCTCGACGCGGCCGCCGCGGCGCGGGAGACCCTCGGCGCGATCCACCGGGCCGGCGCCTCGCTGATCGTCAGCTACTTCGCGGGCGAGCTCGCCGCGGAGCGCAAGGATCGTCCGTGAGCGCGCCGGCCGGGAGCGCCTCCGACGAGGACGAGGGGCCCCGGGATTTCGTCCGGTACGTCTTCTGGACCCTGCGCTCGGACTGGCGCCGCAAGCCGTCCGCCGAACGGGCCGCCGACGTCGCCGACCTCGAAGCGCGGATCGCCGAGCCGCCGTTCGACCTCACGGTGCGCACGTACTCGCTCGTCGGCACGAGGTCGGGGGTCCACGGCCTGCTCTGGCTCGTCAGCCCCCGGCTGGAGGCGTTCTCCGAGTTCGAGGGCCGGCTCTGGGGCGGGGGCATGGGCGGGCACCTCGAGTTCCCGTTCGGGTATCTCGGGATGGGCCGCCGGTCCGAGTACCTGGGCGCCCACGCGCACGGGGGCCAGGAAGCGGGCCTCGTCCGACCGGGGGACCGGAAGTACCTCTTCGTCTACCCGTTCGTCAAGAAGCGGGAGTGGTACGGCCTGGCGTTCGAGGAGCGGCGGCGCATCATGGTCGAGCACTTCCAGATCGGTCACCAGTACCCCGGCGTCACGATCCACACCGGCTACTCGTTCGGCCTCGACGACCCCGAGTTCATCCTCGCCTTCGAAGGCGACTCGCCGGCGGAGTTCCTCGACCTCGTCCAGGCGCTCCGGCCCACGGTCGCGAGCCGGTACACCGCGCTCGAGACCCCGATCTTCACCTGCCTCGCGGTCCCGCCCCGCCGCATGATCGAGCTCGCCGCCGGCCTCCCGTGACGCCCGCCGGGGGCGCGGGCCCCCGTTCGCGCCGGGCGTACCGCCGGGCCTCCCGCACGCTCGTCGGCGGCGTCGATAGCCCGGTGCGGGCGTTCGGCGCGGTCGGAGGGACGCCGGTCTTCTTCGCCCGGGGCCGCGGCGCCGTGCTCTGGGACCTCGACGGCCGGCGCTACGTCGACCTCGTCGGCTCCTGGGGCGCGATCGTGCTCGGCCACGCGCATCCCGGCATTTCCCGCGCCGTCCGGGCGGCGAGCGCCCGGGGCCTTTCGTTCGGCGCGCCCTCGCCCCTCGAGCACGAGCTCGCCGAGCGCATCGTCGCCGCGGTGCCCTCGATCGAGCGCCTCCGCTTCGTCAGCTCGGGCACCGAGGCGGTCATGAGCGCCGTCCGCGCGGCCCGCGGCTTCACGCAGCGGGAGAAGATCGTCAAGTTCGAGGGCGGGTACCACGGCCACTCCGACGGCCTCCTCGCGCGCGCCGGCTCCGGGCTCGCGACCGCGGCGCTCCCGGACTCGGCCGGCGTGCCCCGCTCGATCGTCCGCGACACCTTCGTCCTTCCGTACAACGACCTCGCGGCCGCCCGGCGCCTGTTCGAACGCTGGGGCGCTCGGATCGCGGCCGTGGTCGTCGAGCCGGTCGCCGGCAACATGAACGTGGTACCGCCCGTGCCGGGGTTCCTGCCGGGCCTCAGCGGCCTCTGCCGGGACTCGGGCGCGCTCCTGATCGCGGACGAGGTGATCACGGGGTTCCGGCTGCGCCGCGGGGCGATCCACGCCGAGTACGGCGCGGTCGCGGACCTCGTGACCTTGGGGAAGATCATCGGCGGGGGCCTCCCGGTCGGGGCGTACGGCGGACGGACGGACGTCATGCGGACCGTCGCGCCCGAGGGCCCGGTCTACCAGGCCGGCACGCTCGCCGGCAACCCGGTCGCGATGGCCGCCGGGGCCGCGGCCCTGGACGCGCTCACCCCGGCGGTCTACCGCCGGCTCGAACGCACCTCGCGGGAGATCGCCGATCTCTGGGCCCGGGAGGCGAGGGACGCCGGGGTGGCGGACTTCGCGCTCCCCCGCGTCGGCTCGATGCTCGGCGTCTATTTTGGTCCGGCCGCGCCCCGGAACTACCGGGAGGCGCGGCGCGTCGACCGGGCCCGGTACGCCCGCTTCTTCCGGGCGGCGCTCGAGCACGGGGTCTACCTCCCCCCGTCCCCGCTCGAGACGACGTTCGTGTCCGCCGCGATCGGATCGCGCGAGCTCGAGCCGATCCGGCGGGCCGGCGCTGCCGGGTTCGCCGCCGTGGCGCACGGGGACCGATGAATCGGCGGGAGCGGCTTACGCGCGCGCTCCGCGGCGAGCCGGTCGACGTGGTCCCGATCTGGCTCATGCGCCAGGCCGGGCGACATCTCCCGGGCTACCGGGAACTCCGGAGCCGCTACGCGATCCTCGAGATCGCGCGCAGCCCCGAGCTCGCCGCCCAGGTCACGACGGAACCGCTCGACCGGTTCGACCTCGATGCCGGGGTCGTCTTCGCCGACATCACGATCCCGTTCTTCGGCCTCGGCGTCGACTTCACGATCGACCCCGGGATCGGACCCGTCATCGCGACACCGATCCGGGACGCCGCCGGGATCGCGGGCCTCCGGCCCTTCGACGCCCGGCGCGACGCCGGGTTCGTCGGGGGGGCGATCGAGCGCTTCCGCGAGCGTCGGCCGGACCGGCCGATCATCGGCTTCGCCGGCGCCCCGTTCACCCTCGCGAGCTACCTCGTGGAGGGCCGGCCCTCGCGCGACCTCGCGGAGACCCGGCGCTTCCTCGTCGCGGAGCCCGTTTCGTTCGGCCGCCTCCTCGACCGGCTCACGGAGGTGACGGTCGACTACCTTACGATGCAAGCGCGCGCCGGAGCCGAGGCGCTCCAGCTCTTCGACACCTGGGCCGGCCAGCTCTCCCGCAGAGCCTATGAGTCGCTGGTCCTCCCCCGGCTCCGAACGGTGTTCGACGCCGTCGCCCCGCTCGGCATCCCGACGATCTACTTCAGCACCGGGTCGGCGCATCTCACCGACCTCACCGCGACGACCGGGGCGACCGCGCTGGGCGTCGACTGGCGGCTCCCCCTCGGGGCCGTGCGCCGGGCCGCGGGCCCCCGCGTCGCGCTCCAGGGGAACCTCGACCCGACCGCCCTCGTGACCGACCCCGCGACCGTCCGGCGGATGGCGCGCGAGGTGCTCGACGAGGTCCCCGACGGACGCGCCCACGTCTTCAACCTCGGCCACGGGGTCCCGCCCG
>JASHYU010000234.1 GCA_030042855.1 Thermoplasmata archaeon | reverse complement strand
ATCCGTACGCCCCGTCGACGTCGTCCGTGAAGAGGTCGATCTCGACGCGGGGCGGTCCCCGGCCGGTCTGGATCCCGTGCTGCCGGTGCAGGGCGTCGAACGTCGCGAGGCCGAGCGTGAACGGCCCGAGACCTAGTTCGACATGGTCCGGGGCGCCTTCCGTCGGGATCCGGAAGGTCTCGGAGAACCCCAACGTGTCCCGGTAGAACAGAAGCGAGCCCTCGAGGTCGTGCGCATAGAGGTTGACCTGCGGATCCTCGAACGCGAGGCGAGCGGCCGACTCGCCGGGTGCTGACATTCGGTCCCTTCCCCCTCGAGGTGATCACCCGCCAGTCGGCGAAGGAGGGATAAACCGGCGGGGAAGGACTTTCCCAAACTGGGCCCTCCCGGCCGACGCGACGATGGACCCGACGGACCTCGCGATCTTGTCCCAGCTGGTCGCGACCGATCCGTTCCTCTCCGACGAGGCCCTCGGCCGGGCCGTCGGGCTCACCGGCAAGGCGGTCCGTCTGCGTCGCCAGCGGATGGAGGCGCGGGGAGTGCTCACGGAGTACGGCCTCCATCCGGCCGCGGAGGTCCTCGGCCGTCACGCGGTAACGTGGCGGTACGTGGGGAAGGAATGGACCGAGCGTACCGCCTCCCAGCTGTCGGAGATCGACGACCTGGCCTACGTGATGAGCTTCCGTCCGGCGTTCCATCGGGTGGTACGGTTCGCCACGGATCCGGATCCGCCGGCCCATCCGCGTCTCCACCGGATCCTGGGCCGACCGCTGGGGGGGCTCCTCGGCGAGCGGGAGTCCACGTGCTCGATCGGGGCCGAGCGACTCTCCCGGGTCGACTGGAAGGTGCTGGAAGCGATCGTCAGCGCTCCCCGCGCGCCCGGTGCCGTCAAGGCGCGGCGCGCGAACGTCTCAGCGCGGACCTTCCGCCTCCACCAGGCGAAGCTGGAAGCGGCCCACGCGCTGCAGTGCGCCATGATCCTCAACCTGGAACGAGAAGCCGGCCTGGCCACGTACGGGATCTGGCTCCGGGTGGACGCGTCGTTCGATGAGAGGGCCGTGGAGCTACCGAGGCTCTGGGACCGTCCCCACTGGACGCGGGACCCGCGGGGGGTGTACCTGCTCGGGAGCGCGGGGAACTACTTCGAAGCGCGCGAGCTGGAGCTCCGCCTCCGCTCGCTTCCGGGGGTGGTCGGGGCGGACCCCCTCATCCCGGCCGGGGGGTACTTCGCCCGCGAGCGATTGCTGGGGTGGATCCGAGCCGAGAGGGACCGGAGATTCCGACCGTCCTCCTCGACCTAGACCGAGCCACGGATCCCCGAGCGGGACCGGGCGCGGGGGTCCGAGATCCCGGAGGGAGGGAAGGATCGAGCGCAGGGCCCAGTGCGCGGTTCCCCTCACGTTCCGGGGGAGCGTCGTTCGTACGGGGATCGCTCGACCGCGCGGAGCTCGCGGCGGCAGGGCGAAGATCCGGTCACCGGCGAACGTTCCCGAGGACGGTCTCGAGGGCTCGCCATCGGCTGCCACCGGTGTCCGACCGGGCCGCGGGTCCTCGACCGTGGGCGCGCGGCCGCAGCTCTTCTACCGCTGGGTCTTCGCGGACCCATGGCCCGGCTCCTCACGGGCGCCGACCTCGTCCGGTGTCTTCGAATGGAGGACGCCGTCGCCGCGGTCGAGGCCGCGCTCTCCGAACGCGCCGGGCGGACGCTCGTCTCGCCCCCCCGGACCGTCTGGCCGATCGGGCCGTCCGCGATCACGGTCACGCCCGGCGGGCTCGAGCAGATGGGCGCTCTCGGCCTCCGGGTCTACCTTCGATCGGTGCGCCCGGATCAATTGACCGCCGTCTGGAACCTCGCGGACGGCGCCCTCGAGGGCGTCATCGTCGGGCCCGAGCTCGGTGCGATCCGCACCGGGGCGATCGGGGGCGTGGCCGTGAAGTGGATGGCGCGGAAGGCGACCCCGCGCCTCGGGATCGTCGGCGGGGGGCTGCAGTCGGAGATGCAGTTGCGGGCGATCCGGGTCGTTCGCCCCTCGGTGGCCGAGGTCCGGGTGTACCGCCGGGAGGCGGGCCGGCGGAACGACGTGGCCCGCCGCTGGCGCGACGCGACCGGGCTCGAGGTGCGCCCGTCCGAGAGCGCGGAGGAGGCCGTGCGCGGGGCCGAGGTGGTGGTCCTCGCCACCAACTCGTCGACCCCGGTGATCCGGGCGGACTGGCTCGCGCCCGGGGTTCACATCCAGTCGTTGGGGCCGATCTCCCGCGGCGCGAGCGAGATCGGCCTGGACGTCCTGGAGCGCGCGGATTGGATCGCGTCCGATTTCCCGGAGCAGTACCGCGCCGAGACCGATTTCCTGCTCGCGGGGACGCCGCTCCTGTCCAAGATGAGGGACCTCGCGGAGCTCGTCGTCGCCGCCCCAGTCCGTACCGCCGACCTCCGCACGGTGTTCCTCTCGCACGGGTTGGCCGGAACCGAGGTCGCGGTCGCCCATCGAGCGCTCGCTCGCGCGGCCGAACTCGGCGTGGGGACCGAGATCGCGACGCGGCACTCGTAGGCCGGCTCCGGAGGGTCGACCGGTCTCGCCGACCCTCCCGACCGAGCGAGCGACGAGGTCCCCCGCCGGCCGATCAGCCGTCGAGCCGCGGCGTCGCTGGGACCGTTCGGCGGACGAGCAGGTTGCTGCGGCCGAACGGCTGCACGGTTCGGAACCCCTCTCGCTCGAACATACCCACGGTCCCGAACCACGTGGCCACCGCGGACGGGCGCGTCGCCGGATATCCCTCGACGATCCCGCCGCCGAGTCGCCCGATCGCCTCGAGGGCCGCGTGGAGGGCGAACCGGGCGACGCCCGAGCGGCGATACGGCCGGTCGACGAAGAAGCAGGTGATCCGCCATCTCGGGGCCGGTCCGAGCTGCGCCGCGATCGCGCGGTACTTCCGTCCCCGCTCGACCCGGGGAAGATCCGCGCGGCGGCCGAACTGACACCAGCCGATCGGCCGGTCCTCGCGGTACACGAGGATCCCGTGCGCGTGACCCCGCACGAGCAGATCCCGGTGGTCCCGCCGGTTCGCCGCCTGTCGGGTCGCGCTACCGAGGGGACCGTTCGGACCCTCCCGGTGGTAGAACATGCACCAGCAGCCGGCCGATACGCCGTGGTACCGGCCGAACAGTGCCGCAAAGTCCTTCCAACGCCGGGGCGCGAACTCGGCCGCGACGAGGCTCCGATCCCTCCGCGCCGTCGCGGCGGGTCGAGGTCGGGACGGCGATCGTTCCCGTTCGGGGCGCGAGGACATCGAATCCCCGGGGAAGCCCCGCGGCTATCTTTTGCCAGCGGCCGGGGGCCGGAGCCACGGCGTGTGCGTGATCCCCACCAAGAGGCCCTCCGGGCCCAGCAGCCGGCTCACCGTCTGGCCCCAGGGCTCCCGACGTGCGGTCACGAGCAGCCGGTAGCCTCGTTCCGTGAGCCGCGCGCTCGCCGCGGCGACGTCGGTCACGTCGAACTCGATCCAGCCCTGCGGGACCGGGAGGTCCGCCGGCCACTCCCGGCGGCCGAAGCACGACTCGGCCGCCTGCTCGAGCGGCCACAGGGCGAAGTGCTTCGCCCCCTCGAGCCGCTCGGTGTGCCGGTACCCTCCCGGCATCTACTCGAAGGGGATGCCGAGCTCCGACTCGTAGAGTCGGGGACCGTCGACCGGGTCCGAGACGATCGGGCCGAATCCCGCGATGAAGAGGACTTCGATCGGACGGTTCGAGGGCTTGGGGCGGCGCTTCGGACGTGGCGGCATGGTGGCCCTCGAGACCCTCCGGGACGTACTTCACGGCCGCCGGGAGGCGCTGAAACGGTCGCCGGGTCGGCCCCGCGACGGGGGGGTCTCCCCCGAAGCTTGACGCAGCGTACGGAGCACGGCGCCGACCACCGTATCGATCGGTCGCGCCGCGTCGATGACCCGGCCGAAGCGCACCGCGGAGGTCCGAGCGTAGACCTCCCGGGCCGCCTCGGCCCCGTGCGGCGGTTCTCGCCGGGCGTCCCGGGCGACGCAGACCTCGAGCGGCGCGCTCAACGTGAGGATGGCGTGGGGGTAGGGAAGGCGCCCCACGAGGTCCTCGACCGCCGACCGCCAATAGAAGTTGCCATCGATCACCGCCGGAGCGCCCCGGCCGATCGCCGATCGGACCTCCTCGGCCGCCACTGCGTTCGCGCGCAGAAAGCACCCCTCCGAGAGGAAGCCCGCCTCCCACTCCTCGAGGTCGTGCGCTTCGAGGATCGCGTCGATCGACACGTACGTCCCCGAGATCGCCGCCGCGACCCGTCGTGAGACCTCCGTCTTCCCGACCCCGAGCGGGCCGCGGACGATCCCGTAGTAGCTCACGGCGGGCCCTCGACGTGGGTCCGGGGGCTCGGGAAGGGCTCGTTCATCCGAGGATCTCGAACCGGTCGAGCTGGGTCCGGACCCGGCGGAGCACGTCGGGCGGCTCGACCCGAAGCCCGTAGCGTCGGAAGTATCGGTCGAGCGCGCCGAGGCCATGTTCGAGCGCCCGCAGCGCCTCGCTGAGCCGCTCCCAGGGCGGCGAGCCCAACCGATCGACGCGGATCCCCGACGCGAGGTCGATGAACCAGGGCCGACCCTGATGGACGAGGATGTTGAATGGGCTCAGGTCCGAGTGGACCACCCCGGCCTCCGCGAGACCCTCGATCCCGAGGATCGTGTCTTGGAGGAACGTCTCGGGAACCTCGAGCCGCACGTGCTGGAGCATGGGCGCGGCCGCCCGCGCGTCGCCCAGGTATTGCATCGAGAACATGTTCTCCACGCGGTCGCCGGGTCGGGGCACGCGCGCGCCGCCCTGCCAGGCGTACTCGAGCAGGTCGAACTCGCGCAGGGCTCGCTGCCCCATCGACTCGAGCTTGATGGGCCGGCCCCCTCGATGGGCCGTCCGATACAGCCGGTAGACCTTCACCACGGTCAGGCGCCGCCCCTCCCGGCAGAGGTAGACGTCGGCCTCCTTGCCCGATCCGAGGCGCTGGCCGACCTCGGTCGCGAGCCCGACCTCCCGGATCGCGTCGGCGACCTCCCCGTGCGTCGGCTCGGCGAA
>JASHYU010000233.1 GCA_030042855.1 Thermoplasmata archaeon | reverse complement strand
ACGCCCGGATCGGGCGCGAGGAAGGCGGGCAGGCCCCGGTTGAGCGCGGGATGGACGAGGCGGGCGATCCGCCGCTCGCTGAACGCGGCGATGTACTGGATCGCGAGCGCGAGCGCGTCGAGGGCGAAGGCGAGCGGCTGGCCGTGGAAGTTGCCGCCGTTCACGAACTCGTCGTCGGAGAAGACGACCGGGTTGTCGCTCACCGCGTTCAGCTCGGAGGCGAGGACGCGCTCCGCGAACTCGAGGGCGATCCGCACGGCCGCGAGGACCTGCGGGATGCAGCGCAGGGTGTACGGGTCCTGCCCCTTCCACTCGTGGCGCGGGGCCGCGAGCTCGCTCCCCTCGAGGAGCCGGCGCATCGCGAGGGCCACCGCCCGCTGGTCCGGCGAGTTCCGGACCTCCCCCAGGCGGTCGTCGAGCGATTCCGGCGACCCCTCGAGCGCGTCGTACGCGAGCGCCGCGGCGACGAGCGACGCGTCGAGGAGCTCCCGGCCCTCCGCGACCGCGAGCCCGAGGTACGACGCCATGAGCGCCGTCCCGTTGAGGAGCGCGACGCCCTCCTTGGCGGCGAGGTCGAGCGGGAGGAGGTGGTGCTCGGCGAGCACCGCGCGGGCGGGGAGCGGGGCGGGCGAGCCGGCGCGCACGAACTCCCCTTCCCCGATCAACGCGAGCGAGAGGTGGGCGAGCGGGGCGAGGTCGCCCGAGGCGCCGACCGAGCCCTGCTCCGGGACCCACGGCACGAGGCGACGGTTCAGGAACTCGGCGAGCAGATCGACCACGGCCTCCCGGACCCCGGAGTGGCCGCGCAGGAGGGAGTTCAGGCGGACGAGCATCATGCCGCGCACGACGTCCTCGGGCAACGGCGGCCCCGTCCCGCTCGCGTGGCTGCGCACGAGCGACGTCTGGAGCTCGGCGGCCTTGTCCCGGGGTACGACCCGGTCGGAGAGCGCGCCGAAGCCCGTCGTGACCCCATAGATCCGCCGGTCGCTCGCCACCGCCCGCTCGACCGCCCCGCGGCTCCGGGCGACGGAGCGCCGCGCGTCCGCCGTGATCGCGACCGCGCGGCCGTCCCGCGCGACCGACAGGAAGCCGGCGAGGGTCAGCGACCGCCCGTCGAGCGGTACGGTGTCGGCGAGCGAGCGGTCCACGGCGGTCCGGACCCGGCGCTCAGGCGGCGACCGGGACGACGAGCTCGCCGCCCGGCTTCTGCATCGACGGCTGCCGCTTCGTCGTCACGCCCTTCGTCTTCCAGAAGATCTCGGCGAAGTCCTGGACGAGCTTCAGGAGCTCCTGGGCGTCCGCGAGCGCGATCCCCTGGCGGCACTTCGACGCCTGCTTCAGGATCTGGAAGACGAGGTCGGAGGTCTTCGGGAACTGCTTCAGGTGGTCCGGGGTGAAGTAGTCGCCCCAGATCACGCGGATCTGCTGCTTCACGAGCTCCGCGTGCTGCTCCTTGACCGCGGTGTACCGCGCCACCTTCGAGGCGTACGTCGCGCGCTCCTCGGGCTTCGAGTCCGTCGGGGGCTGGGAGAGCTCGCCGATCAACTGGTCCATCCGGATCACGGTCAGCGCGGCCAGCTGCGCCTCGTGCGGGTCATAAATACCGCACGGAATGTCGCAGTGGGCGTAGACCGTGCGCGGGGGATGCACGCGGTCCCAGAGGCGTTCGACCCAGCCGAGCGAGCGAGAGAGGGCGGACATGCCCGGGCCACCCCGGAGGGGCCGATAAAGGTGCCGGCGCGGGCTCGGGTCTCCCGCTGGCGGACCCGCCGGGTCGTGGTCGCCGACGCGAGCATGGCCCCGACGCTCCGGCCCGGGGACCGGCTCTTGGTCGACCGCGGGGCGTACCGCGCCGCGCCGCCCGAGATCGGGGACATCGTCGTCCTGGTCGATCCGGAACGCCCGGACCGCTGGCTCGTCAAGCGCGTCGCCGCCGTCGATCCCGCTTCGGGCACCCTCGAGGTCCGCGGCGACGCCCGGGACGTCGCCCGCGATAGCCGTCAGTTCGGGCCCGTGCCGCTGCGCTCCGTCCTGGGCCGGGCGTTCCGCCGCTACCACCCCCGCGACCGGATCGGCGACCTCTAGCCCCCTCCCCAACGCTTAAGCGATGTGGGAAATACACACATCGATGTCCGCTGCGACCCCGGCCCCGACCACGACGACGCTCCCGCCGCCTCTCCCCGGACCCGGCACCTCCACGGCCGTCTGGATCGTGGTCCTGATCGTGATCGCCGCCGCGGTCGGCGGGCTCGGCTTCTACGCCGGCTACGAGTACCGCGGCTCGTCCGCCTCGTCGCCCAGCGGCGTGGTGAACTCGACGCTCTCGATCCTCGGCGCCGGCACCCTGACGTTCACGTTCCCCGAGCTCGCGAACGAGCTCGTCAACGAGACCCCGGGCATCTCGGCGCCGGCGGCCGCCCAGACGTACGAGGGATCGCTCGACATCACGACCGCGATCACGACGCTCGACGCGAAGGCGGACGTCGCCGCGCTCGCCGACTTCCGATTGATCCCGCAGCTCCTCCAGCCGACGTACGCGAGCTACGAGGTCGTGTTCGCCCACACGCAGGAGGTCCTGATGTACAACTCGTCGATCCCGGCCTTCAACGGGATCACGCCCTCCAACTGGGGCCAGAAGCTCGTCAACGCCGTGACCACCCCGGGCGTCCCGCGCTTCGGCGTCTGGAACGCCTCCACCGACCCGAACGGCTACAACGAGATCTTCACGATGATGCTCCAGGGCCAGATGTACCAGGGCGGGAACATCTCGGCGGTCTACGCCCACTTCTACAGCGGCGCCCCCGGCGCCTACGCGACGCCGAACCCGTCGACCACGATCCTCGAGCACGAGTCCCAGGCCGCGAACCTCGTCCGGACGGGCGTCGTCTCGGCCGTGATCACGTACAAGCCGGTCGCGCTCCAGAACAATATCTCCTACGTGCCGATCGATCCGACCGTCGGCCTCTATTCGAACGACACGGCCGCGCTGAACGCCTACGCGGCGCTGCCCGGGACCCAGATCATCTCCTCCTCGGGCGCGCTCGTCACGGTGCACCCGGCGCCGATCTTCTTCGCCGTGACCGTTCCCCGGAACGCACCGAACCCCTCCCTCGGGGCGGCGTTCATCCACCTCATCCTGTCGCCCGTCGGGCGCTCGATCCTGACCGAGGACAACGCCTGGACCCCGGTGAACCCGGGCTGGACGAACAACATGACCGCGGTGCCGCCGGTGCTCGCGCCGGACGTTGTCCCCCTGCCCGCGTGGGCGACGCCGTTCGTCCCTAGTTCATGAGCGCGGGGGGCCCCCGCCCCCCGCGCGCCGGCCGGTTCCGCGGACTTCCGTGGCTCGTCCTGCAGGCCGTCCTCACCGGCTCGCTGCTCGCGCTCTTCCTCCTGCCGATCTACGGGCTCTTCACCTACGCCCCCCCCTCGCAGATCCTCGCGGCGGCGACCGACCCCGCGGTCGACGCCGCGATCTGGCTCACCCTCTTCGCCTCGGGCCTGACCGTCCTCGGCGCCGTGATCTTCGCGATCCCGGCGGGCTACCTGCTCGCCCGTCACCGGTTCCCGGGGAAGAGCGTCGTCGAGTCGGCGATCGCGCTGCCCATCGCGGTCCCGCACCTCCTGGTCGGCCTCGGCCTCTTCCTCGTGCTCGTGCTCCCGAGCACCCCGCTCTACCGGTTCACGACCGCGATCGGCTTCCCCGTCTACTACACGATCTGGGGCGTCGTGCTCGTGATGATGATCGTCAGCCTGCCGTACACGGTCTTCGCGGCCGAGCTCTCCTTCCGCGCGGTCGACGCCCGGGTCCTCGAGGCCGCCCGCTCCCTCGGGGCCGGTCCGGCGAGCGCGTTCCTCACCGTCTCCTTCCCGCTCGCCCTCCGCGGGATCGTCGCGGGGCTGCTCCTCACCTGGGCCCGGGCGGTGAGCGAGATCGGCGGGATCCTGATCCTCGCCTACGTGGTGTATCCGGGGGGACCGTACAACGGGCCGGTCACCTCGACGATCTCGGTCCTCGTCTACAACCTCTTCCAGGCCGGGGACCTCGAGGGGGCGGCCGCGGTGAGCTCGGTCTTCCTCCTGCTCGCGTTCGTCATCTTCCTCGCGGTCCGTCTCGGCGAGCGCTCCGGCTGGGTGCCGTGGCGGCGGGGGGAGGTCGTTCCGTGACGGTCTGGTCGGTCGAGGGGCTCGAGACCCACCTCGACGGGTTCCGCCTCGGCCCGGTCGACCTCGCGCTCGCGCCCGGCCGCGTGGTCGCGGTCCTCGGGAGCTCGGGGGCGGGCAAGACCACGCTCCTGCGGGCGGTCGCGGGATTCCTTCCGGCCGACCGCGGCCGGGTCGTCCGGGACGGGATCGAGCTCACCGGCGCGCCGCCCGAGCGCCGGCGGCTCGGCTACGTACCCCAGGGGCTCGGGCTCTTCCCCCACCGCACGGTGGAGCGGAACGTGAGCTATGCCCTCGAGATGCGGGGCCGGACCGACGCGCGCCCCCGGGCCCGCGCGATGCTCGCCCGCTTCGGCCTCGCTCCGCTCGCGCGCCGCTACCCGGCCCGGTTGAGCGGCGGGGAGCTCGAGCGGGTCGCGCTCGCCCGCGCCCTCGCTTCCGAGCCCGAGCTCGTCCTGTGGGACGAGCCGTGGCAGGCGCTCGACGTCGAGGCGCGCTTCGCCCTCGGCGGGGTGTTCGCGGAGCTGCGCGGCGCGGCGCACGTGCCCTCGATCGTCGTGACGCACGACCCCGAGCTCGCCTTCTCGGTCGCCGACACGTTCGTCGTCCTGCGACGCGGGCGGGTCGCGTTCCACGGCCCGCCCGAGGAGCTCCTCGAGCGCCCGATCGACCCGTTCAGCGCCCGGTTCGTCGGCTACGAGAACGTCTACGATCGCGCGACGCTCGCGGCCGGCGCCCCGGGGAGCCTCGCGCGCTGGCTGGCGGAGCGCGCGGG
>JASHYU010000232.1 GCA_030042855.1 Thermoplasmata archaeon | reverse complement strand
CGGAGAATCCGACCTTCTGGAGCGCGCGGGGCAGCTGGTCGTCGCCGGCGACGTAGAGCGCGAGCTCCGCCCCGCGGTCGCGGAGACGCGATTCGCCCCGTCCCCGCGCCCGTCCGAGATGCGCCCACGCGGAGAGGAGGTGGCGCTCCCCGGCGATCGAGCGGGCATCGAAGAGCGCGACCAGGGCGGGGGACCCTTGCTGGACCGCGCGCAACGTCTCGATGAGCGCGGAGCGGCCGGGGTGGCCCGCGGCCCGGCGTCGGGCGCCGAGCGCTCGCAGCGTTCGATCCTCGGGCGGGGGGAGCGGCATGGTCCGTCCGCTCACTCGCTCAGGAACCGGAGGAACTCTTCCCGCGTCCGGGGCTGGAGCGTGTAGTTCTCCGCCTTCTCCCGTCCGATCGTGGACGTCGGCGTCGGCCCGTAGTCGTGGCCCGGGAGTACGACGAGCGCGTCGTCCAGCGCGACGAGGCGGTGGAGGAGGCTATCGTACATTTCCGACGGATCCCCGCCGGGAAGGTCGGTCCGACCGCACTCGCCCACGAACAGCGTGTCGCCGGTCGCGACGTGGCCCTCGAAGATGTAGAGGACGCTGTCCTTCGTGTGGCCGGGCGTGTGCACGACGGAGAACGCGAGCCGGCCCGCGCGGAACGAGTCGCCGTCCCCGACCGAGATGTCCTGGTGGAGGGGCGCGACCCGATGCGCGACGACCTTCGCCCCGGTGCGCTGGCGTACGTCCTGGTTGCCGGCCACGTGGTCCGTGTGGCTGTGGGTGTTGAGGATGTACCGGACCCGGACCCGGCGCTCGTCGACCTGCGCGAGGACGGGGTCGATCCCGAACGAGGGGTCGATCACGACGGCGTCGCCGCCCGCCTCGTCGGCGACCAGGTAGGTGAAGTTGAGGAGCGGGCCGATCCGGAACTGATCGAGGATCACGGGCGGTTCGAACCGGTGCCGGATATTTGATGCTGGGGGAGGGGGGGTCTAGGATCCGAGGTCGGGCGCCGCGGCGCGACGGCCGGTGACCGCGTCGAGCACGATCCGTCCCTCGTTGCCCTCCGCGTACCAGTGGGGGACGAGCAAGAGCACGAACGGACCGAGCCGGATGTCGTCCGCGGCGGGGGGGATCCGCCGGGTCTCGATGACGAGCGCTCCGCCGTGCTGCTCCGTGTGCTCGACGTGCACCGTGTGGTGACGGCGGATCGCCTCGAGGGCGAGGGGGACGGCCTGGCTCTCGGTCACCTGCGGGGCGAGGCTCTGGTGCGGCTCGTCGAGGTCCTCGACGAGCTCCCGTTCGCCGTCGTCCCAGATCTCCGCGCGCCGCGTCACGGCGTTCACCGCGACGAGCTGGCGCTGCACGGAGCCCGCGCCGCCGCTCGGCGACGCCGGTCGCACGCGGTACGCCGCGACATAGAACGGGACGAGACGGAGGAGGTACCTCGGACCGTCGACGCCGGCGAGCGCGACCGCCTCGTTCCGTCCGATCCTCGGCCGGACCGTCCGCTGACCCTCGAGCGTGATCGCGAACGGGGGCTCGAGCGGGACGGTATCACCGGGGACCTCGGGCTCCTCCGCGGGGCCCGAAGGGCTCGGCAGGAGGATCTCGCCGAGCGCCGAGCTGAGCGTCGACGGCTCGAGCACCTCGATCCCACGCTCCGACGCGAGCCCTCGCGCGACCTCGCCCGGCTCGTCGTCGTAGACGATCGTGCGATGCACGGTGTCCGGTGGGAACAGCCCCTCGACCTCGGTCGGGGACCGCAGGCACGATACGATCACGACCGCCCGGTGGTCGCGCGCCCGGACGGCGAGCGTCGCCTCCCCCCGCCCCTCGACCCGGTACCCGGCGGCGGCGAGCAACCGACCGAGGACCGAGGACGGGGGCGGCGGCCGCGACACGGGCGCATCCAGCCCGCCCCGGGGATATCTCGATTCCGTTCCTCGCGAGCGCGACCGCCCACTCCGGCACTTCCCAAAGACTTTGACCGTCATCGGGTCGTCCCCCCGATGTGGGGCGGTACTGGCTCGGGTGCTCGGGCTGGGCGTACGACGACTGTGTCGGGCCGTTCTATCCGGTCGGCACCCCGCCGGGCGAATACCTCGAGCGGTACGCCCGCGTGTTCCGGACCGTCGAGGTCGACTCGAGCTTCTACCGGGCCCCGACGCCGTTCCTCGTCCGCCGATGGGCGTCGGTGACGCCGGAAGGTTTCCGGTTCTCGCTCAAGATCCCGCGGGACGTCACCCATCCCGAGGAGGGGGTCGACCGCGCCGCGGCCCTGACGTCGTTCCTTGGGAGTCTCGCGCCCCTCCGCTCCGCCGGCAAGCTCGGCCCGGTCGTGCTCCAGTTTCCCGCCTCGTTCCGCGCGGCGGAGTCGGAGCGTCTCGCGTGGGCCCTCGACGCCGTACCGCGGGAGTTCGCCCTCGCGGTCGAGCTGCGGCACGGTTCGTGGTGGACCGACGCGACGCGAGGCCTCCTCGAGCGCCGGGGGGCCGCGCTCGTGTGGTCCGTCGTGCCCACGACCCGTCCACCGCCCTGGGTCACGGCGGACTTCCTCTATGCGCGCTTCATCGGCGACCGCGCCCTGACCCGGTTCGACCGGATCCAGCGCGACCGCCGGTCCGACCTCGCGTCGATGCGCGAGCTGTTCGACCGCGAGGGACGCTCCGCGACGACCGTCTTCGCCTACTCGAACAACCACTTCATGGGGTTCGGGCCCGAGACGACGGCGATCCTTGCCGAGGTCCTGGGCGAAGCGCGGCCCGACCTCGGGGCCGCCGGGCGCCTCCGGGGCCAGACCCGGCTCGACGAGGCCCCTCCGGGGCCCTGATCCGAGCCCGCCGGAACGT
>JASHYU010000231.1 GCA_030042855.1 Thermoplasmata archaeon | reverse complement strand
CCTCCGAGAAGGGCACACGGACGCGGACTTCGAGTCCGAGTGCCGGATGGTGAAGGCGCTGTACCCGGATTCTGAGTCGACCCCCGACGAGCTCCGCCACTACCGGCGGCTGTTCGACCTTCCGGCCCGGCCGGGGTCCGGTCCGATACTCCACCTCACCGACCTAGTGGTCGAGGAACGGGGGTCTGGGGACGTGGTCGCCATCGGCCGACTCTTCCACGCGCCCGAGGCGTACGATCCCGATCGGTACTGGGTGGCTGCGCTGGTCGACCCGTCCCGTCAGGGGCGGGGGATTGGGCGGGAGCTCTATCGAGGCCTGGAGGACCGAGCGATCGGGCGGAACGCACGGACCTTGATGGCCTCGGCCCGGGCGGAGGACGTGCGAAGCCTCCGGTTTCTAGCGCGGAACGGCTTCGTGGAACGGCGCCGGACGGCCCGACTCTGCCGGGACCTCGATGAGCCCGACCCCCCGGGATCCCGGCGAGAACCGGCGAGCTGGGAGCGCGACGGAGTGCAGTTCGGCACGATGGCCGAAGCGGGTTCGGAAGATCCGGCCGTCCTCCAAGAGCTCTACGAGCTCAGCCGCGAGGGAGAGTCGGACGTGCCGCGCCTGGGTCGGGCGACCCCCTCCACCTACGCCCAGTTCCTCGAACTGACCTTGGGCGGTCCGGGGTGCTCCGCTGATGCGATCTTCCTCGCGCGAGCGGGCGGACGCTATGTCGCGGTCACGACGCTGGAGCGCTACCCCGCTCGCCCCGACACGCTCGGCGTCGGGTTCACCACCACCGCCCGGGCCTACCGGGGGCGAGGGATCGCAACGGAGCTCAAGTGGCGGGCGATCGACTACGCTCGAAGGAACGGATACCGCTGGATCCGGACGAGCAACGACGACGCGAACCGGCCGATCCGGTCGGTCAACGAGCGGCTCGGCTTCCGCCGGGAGTTCGCCCGGGTGCTGGCCGAGAAGGAGTTGGCCCCCGCGTCCTAGGAACCGGCCGGGTCAGCAACGGCCCCGAGCGACGACGTCCTCGCAGCGGGACGCGGGGGTCACCTGGAGGGAGCCGGCCTGCCCGAACGGGGCGAGGTACTCCTGGATCGCGGCCTGGTTCGGGCCCTCGAGCACGACGTAGAGGTGGTGCTGGCCGCTGGCCACCGCGTCGGCGCGGATCGTGATCCCGCGCTTCTGGGAGTTCTCGTTCGAAAGGATCTGGAGGAGGAACGGGGCCATCTGCGGGTTCCCGGCGGGACACCGGTCGGCGGGATGCTCGTGCTCGGCGACGAAGAGAGGCATGATCGGAAGGAGCCCCGGGGGTGAGTTGTGCCTGCCGATAGGCACAATCCGCGCCCGAACGGTGCCGAAATGTGCCGGTCCCGCGCGGGAGCGGGCGCTCAGTGGACCCCGAGGATCGTTCCGTCGTCGGCGAGATCGATCGACTCCGCGGCCGGTTTCGTCGGGAGGCCCGGCATGGTCTCGATCGCGCCCAGGTAGGCGACCGTGAAACCGGCGCCCGCGGACCGGGTGAACCGGTGGACGGTCACGGTGAACCCCTGCGGCCGGTTCTTGAGCTTCGGGTTGTCCGAGAGCGAGAGCGGTGTCTTCGCCATGCAGACCGGGCCGGTCGCCTCGCCGATCGCCTCGAGGTGCTCGAGGTCGGTCAGCGCCTCGGGGGCGGCCACGACCTCCCCCGCTCCGTAGAGCCGCTTCGCGATCGTCTCGACCTGCGCGAGGAGCGGGGTCCCGGGCGCGGTGAGGGGATGGCTGTGCTGGCCGGTGGCGGCGGCCCGCTCGATCGCCCGGGCGAGGTCGGCGCAGCCCGCGCCGCCCGCCTCGAACCCCCGGGACTCGACGACCTCCACGCCGCGCGCCCGGCAGAACGAACGGACGAGCTCGGCCTCCTCGTCGCTGTCGCC
Source organism: Thermoplasmata archaeon (assembly GCA_030042855.1). Next base: position 1,081 of record JASHYU010000231.1, on the reverse strand, counting down.
CGGGAAGTGGTTGAGCGCGGCGACCGCGCCGAGCCCCATCGCTCGGAGGTTCTCGAGGTGCTGGCCGAGGTTCGCGAGCCCCGTCGCGAGCTCGGCCGGGTGCGGCGCGAGCGCGTCGTCGTCGCTCGCGCCGCCCTGCTCGCGCAGGCTCCGCTGGGTCACGACGATCGCGGCCGCGTCGACGTCGAAGCCGAGGGCCGGCGTGACGATGTCGACGAACTTCTCCGCCCCCAAGTCCGTCGCGAACCCGGCCTCGACGACGCAGTAGTCCGCGACCGCGACCCCGAGCTCGATTGCGAGCCGGCTGCACGTGCCGTGCGCGAGGTTCCCGAACGGTCCCGCGTGGACGAGGGCCGGGACGCCCTCGTTCGTCGCGACCAGATTCGGCTCGAGCGCCTCCTTGAGCAGCGCGGCCATCGCGCCCTCGGCGTGCAGGTGCGACGCGCGCACCGGCGCCCCGGCCGTCGTGTAGGCGACCAGGATCCGGCCGAGTCGCGCCTTCAGGTCCGCGTAGTCGCGGGCGAGCGCGAGGATCACCATCACCTCGCTCGCCGCCGTGATCTGGAAGGAGCTCGCGTGGGCGATCGACCGCGGGTCGGGCCCCTGGCCGACCGTGAGGTGACGGAGGGCGCGGTCCTCCATGTCCAGCGTGCGCGGCCAGATGATCCGCTCCGGGTCGATCCCGAGCGGGTTGCCGTGGTAGACGTGGTTGTCGACCATCGCGGCGAGCAGGTTGTGCGCCGCCGCGATCGCATGGATATCCCCGGTGAATCCGAGGTTGATCGCCTCCGAGGGCTCGACCGTCGCCTTCCCGCCCCCGGTCGCCCCGCCCTTCACGCCGAAGACCGGTCCGAGCGAAGGCTGCCGCAGGCAGACGACGGCCCGCCGGCCGATCGTCGCGAGCCCGTTCGCGAGCCCGATCGCGGTGACGGTCTTGCCCTCGCCGTGACGCGTCGGTGTCATGCCCGTGATCAGGACCAGTTTCCCCGGCCGCCCCTGGGCGACGCGCGCGCGCACCGCGGCGACGGCGATCTTGACCGCGGACGATCCCGCCGGATGGACCTCGTCCGGACGAAGTCCG
>JASHYU010000230.1 GCA_030042855.1 Thermoplasmata archaeon | reverse complement strand
CGCGGGAACGGATCGAGGCCGTGCGGGGTGATCGAGATCACCTTCGGGCCCTGGACGACGATGACCGCGCCGCGACGCGCGATCGTGTAGAACTCCCGGCTCTGCTTCGGATACCGGATCTCTCCGGACTGGAGGAAGAGCAGGACGTCGCGCTCGACCCGCCCGACGTGGGGCCAGAGGTCGTCGACCTGGTCGAGGCGCAGTTGATGGTGCGGCACGCGGAGGACCGCGCTCAACCGGGCGATCCCGGCGTCCGAGAAGTTCGAGATGTGGATCCATTCCGGGCGGTCGGTGCGCAGGTGCTCGGCGAGCTCGTCCCAGCTCAGTACGTGGACCTGCGCGAGGTCCGTCGGGTCGATCTCCCGGATCCCGACCTCGGGCTCCGGAGCCGGCGTCGTCTCCTCCGACTTGTCCGGACCGAACCGACTGCCCGCCGCCCGGCCGCTGACGGCGAAGACCCGGGGGAGCCGCAGCAATCGCACGAGGAGGAGCGCCGAGCCTTTCCCGCTCAGCCCGAAGATCGGGATGTACGAGACGAACGAGAGGACGATGACCGCGAGGTCGAGGAGGTGCCACGGCGAACGGACGAACGCCCATCGGTCGGGCGCGAGATACAGCTTCGAGACGTACTCCGCGACGAAGAACAGGATGATCGTGACGTCGCTCCAGTCAAAGATCGTGAGGATCGTGTGGGGCAGCGTGACGAAGATCGGGATGACGATGATCGGCACGAGCAGCAACGAGATGAACGCCATGAACGAGTCGGACAGGATGGCATAGACCGCCTCGCGCGCCTCCCGGTGCGGATCGTCCTCCGGCACGAAGATCGACCGGGGCATCTGCGAGTCCCGGGGTGCGCCGGTGGACCCGGCCGGCCTCACGGTGTCCTGCGCCACGGTCGCGCTCCCGGTCGACTCGGCACATATGAATTTTTGTCCGACGGACGTCGCTCCGCCGTTCGGCGGAGCGACGGGTCCCCCGTGAGCAGTGCGCTATCGCTCGGAAAGCCGTCCTCGGGCCCGTCGCTTGGCTCGCGCCCAGGTTACGGCGGCCGGCACCGCGCCGCACGTTCTCGATCGCACCGGTGAGCGGGGCCGCGTCGCTCGTCGCCGAAAAGAGGCGCCTTGGCGGCTCGACGCACCCGGGCGGAGAACCCTCTACTCGAGGGGGAGGCCGTCGAGAGAGCGCAGGCGTCCGACCGGATATTCTCCCACGTGATTCGCTCGTCCCCAGGGGGATCGCTCGAAGAAGAACTCGAGGCGGGCGGCCGGGTCCGCCGCGAACACGGAGTCGCTCCGAAGCCGCGCGTCGAACGCCTCCTTCAACGCCGGATCCCGGTCGAGCATCTCGCGCGCCAGCCGTTCGAGCACGTAGCCCTCCCCGTGCTCCTTGACTTCGAAGATCGGATCGAAGAAGCCCCAGCGCAGGGCGGAATCCGGGGCCATCGGCTCGAGCCAGTGGATCGCGACCCGCGACCGTCGTTGATCGAGCGGCACGACCGCCGAGCCAGCCGGGAATGTCAGCGTCCCGGTCGAGAGGACGCAGTCGCCGAACGCCCCCGCCGCCGAATCGACGGGGCCCCCGCGGAGGATCGGATGTCGGCCCTCGAAGGGTCGCGACGGCCAGCGCATGCCCGAGCAGCGGTACTGCTCGACCGTACCGGTCCACCGAGCGTTCGTCTTTCGGTGGAGCACCCCGTGCACGTCGAGCACCTCCACGACACGGGGCCACCCCGGCGGAACGATGTAGGCCGCGGGTGGACGCACCGCGGTGCTCACGCGAACCCCCTGCGGCACTGGCAGCTCCGCGTTCCACGGCTCGTGCCGGTACTCGAGCCGGACGCCGCCCGAGATCTCGCTGGGTTCGCGTACGAAACGATAGCCTCGGAAGGCGACGGTCGTGGTCTCGGCGGTCGGTTCGAGGGCCAGGGGGAACATCGGCGCGCGCCCGGAACCGAGTTCGATCGCGGCTCGGTCCGCCGCCCGGTTCAGTTCGAGGAGGGTCGAGCTCTCCCGGTGGAGCACCTCGAGCAGGGCCCGAAGGATCGTGTAGTTGGCTGTGACCCGGGTCCGGTAGTCCTTCAGCATGTGGAGCTCGACCAGGAGGCCCGGACGGCCCTCGAGGATCATCCGGCCGGTCGAGAACCGCGGTGGGTTCGGGTTGAATACGAGCCCGCGCGACGGGTCCGTATCATCCGCGAGGAACACGGCGCCCGGAAAGGCGAGGTGTCCCGAGGCGTCCACGCGACGGACGAGCTCGGGGGTCACGGTGGTCCGGATCCACTCCGCGGTGGCCGGAGGCACGTCGGGCGTCGCGTTCAGCACGAACGTGACGTCGTACTGGAAGTCCGCGCCGTCCGTCACATGGTCGTCGACGAAGAAGTCCGGGTCCCATCGTCGGAACATCCGGAGGAAGGCGCGCGTCTCGGGAGCATCGGCCTTCAGGTAGTCCCGGTTCAGGTTGAGGTTCGTCGCGTTCGCGCGCCAGCCCGCGAGGTGCGGTCCGTTCTGATTGATGCGGGTGTACGCCGACCGGCGCTCGTGCCCGTCGACGTTGTACACCGGTATGAAGACGAGCGCGACGTGCTCGAGCAGGCGAGCGGCCTCCGGCACCATTAGGAGGTCCCGCAACAGCGCGAGGCAAGCGTCCTTCCCGTCCATCTCGCCCGCGTGGATCGCGTTCTGAACGAGGACGATCGCCCGACCCGAGGCGTGGATCGCCGCGGGATCGAACTCCCCGTCCCGGGAGACGATCACGATCCGGAGGTCCCGACCCTCCCCGGTGCGCCCGAAGCCTTCGATCCGTACCTGCCCCGGGTAGGCGGCGGCGATCCGCTCGAGGTACGACATGGTCTCAGCGAAGTCGGGCGTCGACCGGTACGCGCTCGCCTCGGCGGGGGTGGCCCACGCATCGGCCGACGACGCTTGCGTCACCGAGCTACCTCGAGCCTCCCCTAGCGGACCGTGGTTCATAATCGGGCGCTGTGACCGCGAGGGTGACCGACCCGGGAACCTTCTTGCGGGCGCGAGGGCTCCTCCGCCCCTCGGCATGACCGCGCGGAGGGCTGAGCGACGCGATACCCGATCGCGCGGGAAGAGAGCGACGGCTCGTCGTCTCCAGCGCCCGGAGCCCGCGGACGGGGAACGCGCTGTGCTCGCCGCGATTGCCGCGATGCCCGAACCGGATCGATCCATCGGCGCGCGTCTTCACGCGATCATCCGGTCGAACGCGCCTGGCCTCACTCCGAGAACGTGGTACGGGATGCCGGCGTATGCCCGGGGCGGCGACGTGGTCTGCTTCTTCCGCAGCCGGGATAAGTTCAAGGAGAGGTACGTGACGCTCGGCTTCAACGACTCGGCGGCCCTGGACGACGGGCCCCTGTGGCCGGTCTACTTCGCCCTGACCGACTTGACCGACGACGCGGTGTCCCGGATCGCGGCGCTCGTGAGGCAGGCGCTCGGCTGAGGTTCCGACTCCTTCCGATCGGCGCGGAACAAGCGCCGCTCGGTCGGGTCGGCCCGCTCCCAAGCAAAGGGTATATAGACCCCCTCAAGTGGCCGGGCCCTTGACGGCCGCGGCCTCGGTGGCGGCCTTGGGGAACGATAGCGTGTCCGGTCGCTCGACCCCCCATCCCCTTGGCGCCGAATCGTACACGCGCTTCGAGCGGGCGCGCATCCTCGGGGCCCGTGCGCTCCAGATCTCCCTCGGAGCGCCGATCCTAATCGACATCCCGCCGGCCCTCGTCGACCCGGTCGAGATCGCGGAGCGCGAGTTCGCCGCGTCGCGCATCCCGATCACCGTGCGCCGCGGGAAGGCGGCGTAGCCGCGCTACACGCCCGCCGCGTCGAGCGCGTGCGCGCATCGGCAGGTCGGCGGGACGCCGAACTTCGGGAGCATCGTCGCGAGCAATTGGGACATCGTCGCGGTGTTCCGCTGCATCGTCGCGACGATCTCGGACATCTCGACCGGCCGCTCGGCCCAGACGTCGTAATCGGTCACCATCGCGAGGCAGAGGTAGCAGAGGGCCCGCTCGCGCGCCAGCGTGACCTCGGGGACGAGCGTCATCCCGATCACGTCGGCGAACGAGCGAAAGTAGCGCGACTCGGCGCGGGTGCTGAACCGCGGCCCCTCGACGCAGACGTAGGTCTGGTCGAGCGCGAACGGGGTCCCGGCCGCCTCCCCGACGCCCGCGGCGATGCGCGTCAGCTCCGGGCAGAACGGATCGGCGAGCGAGACGTGGTACACGCGCCCGCCGTCGAAGAAGGTCGTCGGGCGCTGCTTCGTGAAGTCGACGAACTGGCTCGGCAGGACGAACCTGCCCGGAGCGAGCTCGTCCCGCAGCGAGCCGACGGAGCTCACGGTCACGATCGCCTCGGCGCCGAGGGTGCGGAGCGCGTCGAGGTTCGCGCGGTAGTTGATCCGGTGCGGCGGGATCGTGTGATCGGGGCCGTGCCGCGGCAGGAACAGCACGCGCATCCCGCCGACCGAGCCTTCCTCGATCGGGCCGGACGGGGCGCCCCACGGGGTCGCGACCCGGTGCGCCCGGGAGGTCCCCCCGGTGAAGACGCTCGCGACGCCCGAGCCTCCGATCACGCCGATCGTGCGGCGCGGCGGAGCGCTCACGGACCCCCCCGGCCGGCCGCGTCGTGCGGTCGGGCCTTCGACAGGAACCGCGCCATGACGACCTCGCCCCGCGTGCGCTCGAGGAGCATCCGCGCCGAGTCCTGCTTCGGCTTGAGCTGGACGATCGCGCGCGTCGTGTCGAACCGGAGGAGCGCCCGGGTGAGGCGTTCCATGAGCGCGAGCTCGGCCTCGGCCCCCGCGACGTCGTCGCGGCCGAGCCGGTCGAGCACCCGGCGCCGGACCTCCCCGACGACGTCGCCGAGGCCGAGGAGGTACGGTTCCGGATCCACGCCGAGGTCGGTGGGCCCCGGGAACGGCTCTGCGGTCGCGACCGCCCCGAGCAGCACGGCCTCGACCGCCTCCTGGAGCGCGTCCAGCGCCATCGGCTCGTCGCCGCGACCCTCGCGGCGCAGCCAGTCGGTGAGCTCGGCCATCACCCGACGGATCTCGGCGAGGTCGGTCGCCGCGGTCCCGTCCGCGTGCAGCCGGGTCATCGTGCCCTGGGCGAGGCGTCGGAGCCGACGGGCGCGCTGGTAGAGGTCCTCGCGCCGGAGCTCGCGCTGGCGCAGGTGGGCCTCGATCCCCGCGAGGACGGCCTCCGGCACGCCGGCGGAGGCGCGGCCGGGCTCAGCGGAAGAGGGTGAACCGTTGGTCATCCCCGCCTCCGTCGAGGAGCCCCAGGCGGACGCCGGCGTCGAGCCAGCCGTGCGCGTAGCTCGCCGCGGCGAGCGCCCGGTCCGGGTCGCCCGAGGCGCGGAAGTGCTCGGCGTCGGCGAGGTACGCGCGGGCGAGCGAGAGGAAATCGTCGGACGCGCCGCGGAGGTAGGATCGGGGCGGGACCGGTACGCGGACCCGATCGAGCGCCTCGTGGGTGAGGCGCAGGTACTTCTCGAGCAGCGGTTCGTCCGACACGGGCCTCCGCGCGTATCCTCGCGCGCGATATAATCGTCCCTTCCGGGGCGCGGGCCGCGGGTCCGGGACCCCTCACTTCGGGACCTTCTCCCAGTCCTTCAGGAAGCGGGCGAGCCCGAGGTCGGTGAGCGGGTGCATCGGGAGCTTCTCCATGACCGCGAACGGCATCGTCGCGATGTCCGCCCCGAGCTCCGCCGCCTCGAGGACGTGGACCGGGTGCCGGACGCTCGCGACGAGGACCTTCGTCGGGAACTTGTAGTTGCGGTAGATCGTCACGATCTCGCGGACCAGGTCCATGCCTTCCTGGCCCTGATCGTCGAGACGGCCGATGAACGGGCTCACGTACGCCGCGCCAACCTTCGCGGCGAGGAGCGCCTGGTTCGCGCTGAAGACGAGCGTCATGTTCACGCGCGTCCCCTCCCGGGCGAGGATCTTCGTCGCCTTGAGCCCCGCCGGCGTCATCGGGCACTTCACGTAGACCGACGGGTGGATCTGCCGGAGCCGACGGCCCTCGGCGAGCATCCCGTCGGTGTCGGTCGCGACGACCTCGGCGGAGACGGACGGGACGCCGAGGGCGCAGATCTCGCGGATGATCTCCTCGAACTTGCGGCCCTCCTTCGCGACGAGGCTCGGGTTCGTGGTGACCCCGTCGAGGATCCCGATGTCCCACATCGTTCGGATCTCGGTCAGGCTCGCCGTGTCCAGGAACAGCTCCATGGCGGTCGCGACCTACACCGTCCGAGTTACTGAACCTTGCCCCGAATCCGGAGGAGCTCCCAGGTCTCGTCGCGGATGCGCTCGGCCGAGAGCCCGTATCGGTCCAGCGGCGCGAGGGCGGCGTCCGACGCGGCGAAGAGGTCCGGAACCCCGAGCCGCCGGACCGGGACCGGATAGTCCTCCGAGGTCGTCGCGGCGACGAGCGCGCCGAGGCCGGTCAGCACCGAGTGCTCCTCGAGCACGAGGATCGCTCCCGTATCGCGGGCGGCGCGCAGCAGCGCCGGTTCGTCGAACGGTTTGATCGACGCGAAGTCGAGCACGCGGACCGACACCCCCACCGCCGCGAACTCCCGGGCGGCGTCGAGCGCCTGGGCGACCGGCGCCCCCGCGGCGACGATCGTGAGGTCCGAGCCCGGGCGCCGCTCGGCCGCGCGGCCGAGCGCGAAGGTGCCGTCCGTGACCGTCGGGAGGTCCCGGCCCGCGAGCCGCAGGTACGACGGTCCCGGCCACGGGGCGAGGGCCCGCACCGCGCTCCGCGTCGTCGGGGCGTCGGCCGGCACCGCGACCGCCATGCTCGGGAGCGCGCGCATCACCCCGAGGTCCTCCACGGCCCCCGGAACGGTGCCCCCTTCGGGGAAGCCCGCGTGGACGGCGACGATCACGACCCGGGTGCGGCGATAGGCGATCACGTCCCGGATCGATCGATACGCCTCCCCGACCGCATCGACCGCGTCGAGGGACAGGACGGCCGGGCCCCCGCCGGCCGCCGCCTCCGCGGCGCGCGCGAGGAGGGACGACGGCGCGGGGCCGGACCGGAGCGCGCGGTCGGGGAAGCTCTGGGCGAACCGTTGCGCGATGCCTTCGGTCGAGGCGTCGCGCACGATGACGCGGACGCCCGGGTCCTCCCGGCCCAGCTCGACCAGCGCCTCCCCGCACGCGGCGAGGAGGCTCTCGGAGCGGAGGGGGGCGGACGGCGCGCCCGTCATGGGGTCTCGGGCGGCTTCCGCTTCGGTCGGCGGGGACTCGCGGGGGCCGGTGAGGACGTCGGACCCGGCCCGAGGAGCGAGCGCAGGGTCTTCAGGTCCTCGAGGTACCGCTCGTAGTCCCGGTCGTCGAGCGGCGTCTCGAGGTAGCCCGGCACGTCCATCCACCGAGGGTCCCGTACGACGTGGCGGAACCCGTCGAGCCCGATCGCCCCCTTGCCGATGTTCTCGTGCCGGTCGAGATGCGATCCGAGCGGCCCCTTCGAGTCGTTCAGGTGGAAGGCGCCGACCGTCGCCCGGCCGAGGATCCGATCGATCGCGTCGGCAAGCTCCCCGTACCCCTCGTCGGTCCGGAAGTCGTTGCCCGCCGCGAACAGGTGGCACGTGTCGAGCGCCACGCCGAGCCGGTCCGGGCGCTGGACGATCGCGAGGATCGCGGCGAGCTCCTCGAAACGCGAGCCGATCGCGGTGCCGGCCCCGGCGGCGTTCTCGAGCAGGATGCGGACCTTCCCGTCGGGCACCTCGCCCAACGCGAACGTGAGGCCCTCCGCGATCCGGTGGCAGCCCGCGTCGACCCCGGAACCGGTGTGGGCCCCCGGATGGAAGATCAGGGCCGTGACGCCGAGCATCTCGGCCCGCTGGATCTCGTCCACGAACGCCCGTCGGGCCCGCTGGACCATCCCCCGCTTCGGCGTCGCGAGGTTCAGGAGGTAGCCGTGGTGCACGGCAGTCGCCCGGAGGTTCTCGGCGACGACCGCCGCACGGAACTCGGCCGCCGCCTCCGGAGCGATGGGGGGGCCGGCCCACATCTGTGGGCTCTTCGAGAAGATCTGGATCGCGTCGCACCCGATCCGACGGCCCTCGTGCGCCGCCTCGGCGAGCCCCTTCGACACGCCGACATGGGCGCCCAGCAGCATGGGGGGCTCCCTCTCCCCGGATTTCATTACGCTATCGCGCCGCCGAGAACGAGCCCCGGAGGCTGACAGCTTTCCGCGTTTCCCGTAGGCTCGCGCACTTCAGTACCGCGCGGAACGCCAGTGGGCTTAACTTCCGGGTTCGGGATGGGACCGGGTGTTTCCCCACCGCTATGGCCGTCAGCCATCCGGGGCGACGGAGGCGGCCTATTTAGACTTGCGGCCGCCGCTCCTCGCGGGTCGACCCCGCGGAGGGGTCCGAAGGTCTTTGAGGACGACTCCGCCTCGGGCCAGCCCGAGGACGAGGGGCTCGCCCCGTCCTCCCGGGGATCGAGGTTGCGGGACGAGTTCCGGGTGACCGTCGCGGAGTACCGACTCCGGCTCGACATCGATTTCGAAGGGCAGCGCTGGGACGGCGTTGTCGAGTTCGACGTCCCCGCCCCCTCCGGCGACCTCGAGCTCGACAGCGAGGACCTCGCGATCGTCTCCGTCGTGCAGGGCGACCGGAGGCGACCGTTCCGGCTCGACACGGACCGCCACCGCCTCGTGATCCCGCTCGAGCCCGACGGTCCTTCGAACGTCCGGGTCGCCTTCCGAGGCCAGGTCGCGCCCGACCGATTGACCGGCGTCTACCGCTGCCGGCACGGAGGCGGCTACGTGCTGACGACGCAGTGCGAACCCGTGGCCGCGCGCCGGGTCTTCCCCTGCGTCGACCGGCCGGACGCGAAGGCGAGGATCCGGCTCGTGGTGCGGGCGCCCTCGGCGCTCGAGGTCATCGCGAACAGCTCGCCCGAGCACGTCCGCGAAGCGGACGGGCACCGCGAATGGGAGTTCGCCCCGACCCCGCCGATGGCGACGTACCTGTTCTACTTCGCGGTCGGGGTGTTCGATCGCGTCGAGGACGCGAGCGCCCGGGTGCCGGTACGGGTCCTGACGCCGCCCGGTCGAAGATCCGCGGGCCGGTTCGGGGCCGCGGTCGGCGCGAGGATCCTGCGCGCGTACGAGGAGTACTACGGACTCCCGTACCCGTTGCCGAAGCTCGACATGATCGCGGTCGCGGAGCACGCCTTCGGCGCGATGGAGAACTGGGGCGCGATGAGCTTCCGCGACGTCCGCCTGCTCCTCGACGGCTCGTCGGCCACGGGCGCCCCGGGGGACATCACCGAGACCGTCTGCCACGAGATCGCCCACCAGTGGTTCGGCAACCTCGTCACCATGGCCTGGTGGGACGACATCTGGCTCAACGAGAGCTTCGCGACGTTCCTCGAGGCGAAGATCACCGAGCAGGTGGCCCCGGAGTGCGAGCCGTACACGGACTTCGTGCTCCGCCGTCAGGGCATGCGGGCCGCGCTCGAGTCCGACGCGCTCGCGACGACGCACCCGGTGCGCGCTCCCGTCTCCACCCCCGATGAGATCGGCCAGACCACGGATGAGATCACCTACGGGAAGGGGGCCTCGGTGCTCCGGATGGTCGATGCCTACCTCGGCGACTCCGCGTTCCGAGCCGGCGTCACCGAGTACCTGAACCGGTTCCGGTTCCGCAACGCCCGCACCGAGGACCTCTGGGACGCGCTCCGCCGCAGCACCGGCGCCGACGTCGCCGCCCTCGTCGGGCCGTGGATCGACCGTCCGGGACTCCCGGTGGTTCGGGCGACGGTCGCTCCCGGCGGACTCCACCTCCGGCAGCAGCGGTTCACCCTCCGCCCGGGCCCCGAGGGGTCCCCGTGGCCCATCCCGCTCCGGCTCGAGGTCGACGGACGCCGCGCTCCGTTCCTCTTCGACGTCCGGGAGCAGACGGTCCCGGTTCCCGCCGGGGCGACCGTGCATCTCAATCCGGGCGGACTGGGGTTCTATCGCACCCGCTATGCGCCCGAGCTCCTGGAGCGGCTCTTCGCGACGCTGCCCGACCGTCCGGGGGCGGACCGCTGGATCGTGCTCAACGACCTGGCCGCCTTCGTCGTCGCGGGCCTCGAGGACTGGCCCACGTACGAGCGGGCGATCCGGGCGCTCGGCCAGGGGACGGACCGGCTCGTCGCGGAAGAGCTCGCCGATGCGCTGGGTGCGCTCGCCCTCGCCCTTCCGCCCGACGCCGCCCCGGCGCGGTTCGCGCGATCGTACCTGCGCGACCTGACCGACCGATTGGGTCTCGACCGACGCAGCGAAGAGCCGACCCCCCGACGGATCCTTCGGGAATATGCCGCGCTCACGCGCGTCCAGATCGATCGGTCGTTCGCGTCGACCCTGTCCCCCCGCTTCGCGGACTGGGAGCGGCTCGACCCCGACCTGCGACGCGCGGTCGCGATCGCGGAAGCGCGGACCGAGGGGGAGGCCGGGTACCGACGCCTCCGGACCGCGCTCGATCGGCCGATCCCCGAGGGCGAGGCGCTGCGGCTCGAGATCGCGCTGGCGTGGAGCGGCGAGCCCGCGCTGATCGATTCGACGCTCGAGCTGATCGCCTCGGGGGGGATCAACCGGGGGCACGTGTTCTTCGTGGTGGGCCACGTGGCGGCGAACCCGGTCGGTCGGCCGCTCCTCCTGCCGTGGCTCGAGGAGCACCTCGACCATCTCGGGCGCACGTTCCGCGGCTCGATGCTCCTCTCGACGATGCTCGAGGATTCCCTGCCGCTCGCCGGCCTCGGCCGGTCCGACGCCGTGCGGGCGTACTTCCGCGACCACCCGATCCCGGACGCGGATCGGGGGATCGCGCGGGGGCTCGAGCGCCTCGAGACCAACGAGCGCCTGGTCGCGCGCCTCTCGGGCTAGGGGCGGTCGGACCGCGCCGCTCCGGCCCGCGGGGTGGTATCCGAGGCGGACCAGATGTACCAGGTGCCCCGCGCCTGGCTCAGGCGGCGATCCTCGGCGTCGAACAGGTTCCCTTCGGCGAACGCGATGTGCCGACCGCGCCGCAGGACCTCCCCGCGGGCGGTCAGCTCGTCGCCGAGCCGCGCCGCCCGGAGGAATTCCACGTACAGCGACGTCGTCGCGGTCGTCTCGCCCGGCCGGAGCAGGGAGACGACCGACGCGCCCATCGCGGTGTCGAGGATGGTCGCGTACACGCCGCCGTGCACGACCCGGTTGATGTTCAGGTGCCGCTCCTCGACGCGGCCCGTGACGGTGCAGACGCCCTCGCCGCTCTTCGCCCGGTCGATGCGGAAGCCGATCTCGTGATGGAATCCCCGGCGCGCGGCGCGGATCAGATCCGGGCTCGGCGCCGTCGGGCGGGGCTCGGCCTCGGCCGACGGGCGCGGCACGAGCTCCCGAGCGGCCGAGGCGGATAAGTACTGCGCGCGGCCGTGGGGCGCCCGCTCGCATGGCGCGCCGGACGACCCTCGAGGCGACCAGCGAGGCGCCCCCCAACATCGCGCTCGTGAAGTACTGGGGGGTCCGGGACCGGGCGCTCGCGCTCCCGTACAACTCGTCGCTCTCGGTCACGCTCGGGCGGCTGCGCTCGCGCACGACGGTCCGGTTCGACCCGGCGCTCGTCGAGGATCGCGTGACGCTCAACGGGATCGTCGCGACCGGCGGCCCCCGGGCCGGCGTCGTGGTATTCCTCGACCGCGTGCGCGAGCTCGCCGGACGGACCGAGCGGGCCGACGTGCATTCCCGGAACAACTTCCCGACGGCGAGCGGCCTCGCGTCGAGCGCGAGCGGCTTCGCCGCGCTCGCGACCGCGACGACCGCGGCGCTCGGGCTCCGGCTCTCGGACCGCGCCCTCTCCCAGCTGGCGCGCTACGGCTCGGGCAGCGCCTCCCGCTCGATCTTCGGGGGGTTCGTCGAGTGGCGGGCCGGGGTCCGGGCCGACGGGGCCGACTGCTACGCCCGTCCGCTGTACCCCGCCACCCACTGGCGTGCGCTCGTCGACCTCGTGGTGATCGTGCGCGACGCGCCGGTGAAGGAGGTCCGCAGCCAGGACGCGATGCAGCAGACCGTGGCGACGAGCCCGGCCTACCCCGCGCGGCTCGCGGAGGTCCCGCGCCGGATCATCCGCATGCGCCGCGCGATCGGCGCGCGCGACGCCGATCGGCTCTTCCCGCTGATCATGGAGGAGTGCGACAGCTTCCGCGGGGTCTGCGAGACGACCCGACCGACGCTCGACTACCTCACGTCGACCTCGCGCGCCGTGCTCGGCGAGGTCCGCGCGCTCAACCGCGAGGCGGGGCGGCCGATCGCGGCGTACACCCACGACGCGGGAGCGCACGTCCACGTCTTCACGCTCGCCCGGGAGCTCCCGGGCGTGCGCCGGCGCCTCGGTCGGCTTCCCGGAGTCGAGCGCACCCTCGAGATCGCACCGGGTCCAGGGGCCCGGGTCCGGACGCGCTGAATCGCGAACGACCGCGGGGCGCCCGACCCGTCCGTCGTTACATCACGTGCCGATCGAACTCGGGCGGGGGAAGCTCGAGCCCGTAGGGCGTGAGCAGCCGGCGCGCCTCCTCGATGAACCGGGCGCGGGCCTCCTCGTTGGTCCACCGCTTGAGCCCGTACTCGATCGCGCGGCGGCTCGTGTCCGAGTTCGAGTGGCCGAACATGTCGAGCGCGCGGGGGTACCACTTGCGGATCGCCTCCTGGGCCTCCTCCCGCGAACCGTAGTACTTCGACCCATCCTGGGCCATGCGGCGGAGCACGCTCGCACCGAAATTGAGATGCAGCTGCTCCTCGCTGAGCATGAGCGGCATCGCGCGGGCGAGTGGTCCGTACGAGCACTCCTGGAACGCCCGGAGCTGGTAGACCCCGACCCGGTCGACGAGGCAGGTGAACGCCCCCACGTCGCTCCAGCGGTCGAACTTCATGTTGAACGCGTCCA
>JASHYU010000229.1 GCA_030042855.1 Thermoplasmata archaeon | reverse complement strand
GACGGGAGCGTGAGGAAGATGCGTTCCCGCTCCTCGGGCGAGAGGAGCTTCGAATCCGCGACGCCGATCTCGAGGAGGCGGTCCACGGCGTCGGGCTCGACCAGGAACGCGCCGACCACGAGCGGTCCGACGACGCTCCCGCGTCCCGCCTCGTCCAAGCCCAGGATCCGCGCCATCGCGCCGTTCCCACAGGAGCTAGCGTGACGCAGCTCATTAACCCCCACGCCGCTCGGGCGGCGATGCCGCTCGACGGGCTCGTCGTCCCGATCCCCACGATGTTCGGCGAGGACGGTGCGCTCGATCTCGGACGGAACGCGAAGTTCGCCCGGGGGCTCGCCGACGCGAAGGTCGACCACCTGTTCGTCCTGGGGTCGCTCGGAGAGTTCCCGTCGGTCACGAGCGAGGAACGCGAGCGCCTCGTGGACGTCGTGATCGGCAGCGTGGCCGGCGCGACGGACGTCTGGGTCGGGTGCGGGGCGCCCTCGACCCGCCAGGCGGTCGCCGACGCCGAAGCGGCGGAGGCGGCGGGCGCCGCCGCGATCGTCGCCGTCCCGCCGTACTATCTCCATCCCCCGCTCGCATCGGTCGAGCGCTACTATCGCACCCTTCACGCGTCGGTCGGTCTCCCGCTCTTCGCCTACAACATCCCCTCGCTGGTGGGCTACGCGCTCCCGCCGGACCTCGTCCACCGCCTCGGGCGCGACGGCGTCGTGGCGGGCGTCAAGGACACGTCGGGGTCCCTCGCGAGCGTCGAGTCGTTCCTCGGGAGCCGGCCCGAGGGTTTCGGCGTCTACCCGGGCGACGACGCGTTCGCGAGCGCCGCGATCGCCGGAGGCGCGCGCGGCGCGGTCCTGGGCTCTGCGAACGTCGTGCCGCGTCTCGCGGTCGAGCTGGTCGCCGCAGCGCGGGCCGGGCACGTGCGGGAAGCGGCCGATCGCCAGGCGCTGTTGAATGCGCTCGTCGAGGCCGGAGCGGCCGCGCCGTTCCCGTCGAACGTCAAGTTTCTCGCCCACGAGCTCCGGGGCGCCGAGGTCGGCTTCCGCGCGCCGTACGACCCGTTGACCCCGGCCGAGGAGAGCGCGGTCCGGGCGCGGCTCGATCCGATCCGCCCGCAGCTCGCCCGGTTCCTCGACCGGTGAACCGTGCGCGCGCTCGTCGTCCGTCCGCCCGTCGCCGGGGTCGAACTCCGGGACTGCCCCAGCCCCGAGCGGCCCCCCGGCTCGATCCGGGTCGAGGTGCTGGAGTGCGGCATCTGCGGTACGGACCACGACATCGTCGAGGGCAAGTACGGCCGGGCGCCCGACGGCTCTCCGTTCCTGATCCTCGGCCACGAGAACCTCGGCGTGGTCCGGGAGAGCGACCCCGCGGCCCCGGCGTTCGCCCGCGGAGACCTCGTCGTCGCGACGGTCCGGCGCGGGTGCGGCCGCTGCCGGTTCTGTCTCGCGAACCGTTCGGACTTCTGCGAGACCGGCGGCTTCACCGAGCGCGGGATCGCGGGCGCGCACGGGTACCTGGCCGATGAGTACGTGGAGGTACCGGACTATCTCGTCCGGGTCCCGCCCGGGCTCGCGCCGGTCGCGGTCCTCCTCGAGCCCCTGAGCGTCGTCGAGAAGGCGATCGAGCAGGGCCAGCGGGTCCTCGATCGCAAGGAGCCGACTCCCGGTCTCCCGCCGACCGAGCCCCGGCGCGCGCTCGTCGCGGGTACGGGGGCGATCGGCATGTTGGCGTCGCTCGTCCTCGCGCGGCGGGGCTACGCGGTCACCGCGGTCGATCGAGGGGGGCCGGACACGTTCGCCGCGCGTCTCCTCGGACGGATCGGGGCGCGGCACGTGGACGTCGCGGCCGGGTTCTCCGCGATCGGGGAGGTGCGCTTCGACCTCGTGCTCGAGGCGGCCGGGTCGGTCGCCGTCGACCTCGCGGCGATCGATCGGCTCGGAGCGAACGGCGTGCTCGTCCTGACCGGGATCCCGGACGTCACCGAGCGCGGGGCTCCGGTGCCGGGCGGCCGGATCTTCCGCGACCTCGTCCTGGGGAACCGGGCGGTCGTCGGCTCGGTGAACGCGAACCGGACGCACTTCGAGACCGGCCTCGACGACCTCGGCCGCATCGAGGAACGCTGGCCGGGCGCCCTCCCCTCGCTGATCACCGCGCGTCGGCCGATCGAGTCGTTCGGGGAGGTCCTCCCCCGCCGGGAGGCGGGCGCGGTGAAGACCGTGCTCACCCTCCGCCCGTCCGGCGGCTCGCCCACCTCGTAAAAGTTCATATACGCCACCCCGCTCGCACCGCACCTCCGAGGTTCGTCGATGGGCATCTGGCAGGGCCGCTCCCGGCGCAAGCGCACCGGCGGCCGCCTCCGGCCGATCCGCAAGAAGCGCCGCTTCGAGATCGCTCGGGAGCTCCAGCACGCGACGATCGGCTCCGGGACGGTGAAGAAGTACCGGGTGCGGGGCGCGAACCGGAAGCTCCGGATCCTCACGACCCAGACGATCAACGTCTTCGACCCGGCGACCGAGAAGATGCAGCGCGCCCGGGTGATTACGGTCCGGGAGAATCCGGCGAACCCGAACTACGTCCAGCGCAACATCATCACCAAGGGGGCGATCCTCGAGACGGACCTCGGGCTCGTGCGGGTCCGCTCCCGACCGGGCCAGGACGGCGTCCTCAACGGAGTGCGCCTCCCGGCCGCGCCGACCGCGTAGGCCCCCGGCCCGCCGATGCCCGAGCACTTCTACGTCTATCCCGCGTACCTCGTGCGGGGTCGGTCGCGCGCCGCGGGCCGCCGCCTCAAGGCGGACGACGCCGTCAACGAGCTCACGACCGACGAGATCGTCCAGGCCGCGCGCCGCTTGGGCTACACCGCGGTCGCGGAGGCGGACAAGGACTACCCCCGGGATGCGGGCGCCTACGCCGGTCGCGTGAAGGTCACGAAGCGCACCGGCACGACGAAGGCGCGCTTCCTGAAGCTCCTCGGCGCCGAGCTCCGCGCCCGCCGGCCGGCCGGAGGGGCGCGCTGAGATGGAAGAGCCCGGCACGATCTACTTCACGGGGACCGCCGGCGCCGGCAAGACGAGCCTCGTCCGCGCGTTCGCCGACTGGGTCCGCACCGCCGGCTACGACGTGACGGTGGTCAACCTCGACCCCGGCGCGGAGAGCGAGTCGGACGGCCTCGACGTCGACGTCCGCGAATGGGTGCGGCTCTCCGAGATCGAGGACGAGTACGGCCTCGGGCCGAACGGCGCCCAGGTCGCCGCCGCCGACATGATCGCGCTCAAGATCTTCGACGTGAAGCAGGCCGTCCAGGAACTGAAGGGGGACTACGTCCTCGTCGACACCCCGGGCCAGATCGAGCTCTTCGCCTTCCGCGAGGCGTCGAAGGCGATCGTCGACGCCCTCAGCGGGGACCGCTCGGTCCTCGCGTTCCTGTTCGACCCCTCCCTCGGACGGACCCCGAGCGGCTTCGTCGCGCTCGCGATGCTCAGCGCGACCCTCGAGTTCCGCTTCCGCCTCCCGATGGTGAACGTCCTCTCGAAGTCCGACGCCCTCGCACCGGAGCAGCTCCAGGAGGTGCTCGGCTGGTCGGACGAGCCCGGCCGGCTCTACGACGCGGTCACCCGCGACGCCCCCTCCCCGGACGTCCAGTTGTCCACCGAGCTCTTCCGCGCGATCGAGACGATGGGCCCGTTGCTCGGGCTCGTCCCGACGTCCGCGAAGGAGGGGACGGGGCTCGAAGCCCTCTACCAGTCGTGCCAGCGCGTCTTCGGCGGCGCCGAGGACCTCGAGCCGTCCCACGCGCCGACGAGCGAGTGAGCCTCAGCCCTCGGTGAAGAAGAGGCCCATCCCGGCCGACGCGGCCTCCTCCTCGTCCTTGAAGCGGCGGTACAGGGTCTCCGCCGCGTCGTCGGTGAGGTGCGTCCCGACCGGCCCGAGGAGCGCCTCGGCGCGCGCGAGCGCGGCGGCCGCTCCCTCGAGCAGAACGTAGACCTGGTCCGCCGGCCCGCCCAGCGCGCTCGCCTCGCGGACCTTCTGGCTCTGCCGCGAAACGAGGTCGTCCTTGAGGGCCGCGTCCAGTTCGGTCCGCTTCGACGAGGGGACCGCGAAGATCGTCCACGCCATGCGACCCGCGGACCCCGTTCGGCTATATTGGGTTGCTCCGGATACCTAGGTCGCGGCCGGGACTCCGGTCGACCTTCCGATGTACGCCCGCACGACGGAGAGCCCGATCCTCCTCGTCGGGGTCGCCCACGTCGTGGACCTGAGCGAGCCGCTCCGGCACGTGCTCGCCGAACGTCCGCTCGACGGCGTGGCCGTCGAGCTCGACGCGGAGCGGGCCGACGCGCTCCTGCGGCCCTCGGCCGAGCCCGCACGACGCGGCTCGGCCCCGCTGTTCGTCCGGTTC
>JASHYU010000228.1 GCA_030042855.1 Thermoplasmata archaeon | reverse complement strand
CGACGAGCAATTTCATGATCGGGGTGACCGGGGCCGCCGGCGCCGGCATCCTCTTCGCGGCCGGCTACATCAATCCGGTCATCGCCGCGCCGGCGGCCCTCGGGACGGCCGGCGGCGCGTACCTCGGGAGCCGGATCCTCCCCGAGCTCCGCAACCGGACGGTCCGCCTGCTGTTCCTCCCGATCGTCGTCGTGCTGGCGATCGAGGTCATCCTTCGGGGGTTGGGCCTCCTATGAACCCCCCCGAGCCGCCGCGAACCGCGCGGTCCGTGCCGATTCGGCCGCTCCCCGATCGGGCGTACGTCCGGATGTCGCTCGTCCTCTGGTTGGGTTTGGGGACTTCCCTCGCGATCCTGGTCGCGGGGCTGATCGCCTACCTGATCCAGCACGGAGGGGAATCGTTCACGCAGGTCGTCGCGTCGAACCCGATCCTCGACTACCTGAGCTTCGGCGGCCTCGCGGCCGGGCTCGCGGGCGGCCATGTCGAAGCGTACCTGACGCTCGGCCTACTGGCCCTCGTCGCGACGCCGATCCTTCGCGTCCTGTCGGGCTTCTACTATTTCGAGCGCGGCGGCGAGCGGCCGATGGCGGCGATCACGCTGACCGTCGCGATCCTCCTCTTCCTGGGGCTCCTCGTGCTCGGGCCCTGGATCCGCTGACCCCACGCACGCTCAGCGGGCCCGGACCTCGCGCAACGCGTCCCGGACCGCCGCGAGCCCCAGGTCGGCGAGCGCCCGCGCGCGGGCCGGATCCCGGGACTCGGCGAAGACGCGGAAGAGCGGCTCGGTCCCCGAGGGGCGGAGGAGGACCCATCCGCCGTCGCGGTACGCCTTCACCCCGTCGAGCGTCACGACGCGCTCGGCGTCGCGGGCGAGGCGTTCCGTCACCCGGGCGAGGACCGCCTCCCGGAGGTCGACGGGGCAGCTCTCCTTCTCCTTGAGCAGCGTGTAGCGCGGGAGGTCGGCGAGGACCTCCGCGAGCGTCGCGTGCCGTCGGGCGAGCAGGTCGAGCACGGCGGCCGCGGACATCGCTCCGTCCCGGGCGAACTGGTGCGCCGGGAAGATCAGTCCGCCGTTCTCCTCCCCGCCGAAGATCGCGTGGCGCTCCTGCATCGCGTGCGTGACGGTCGGCGAGCCGGTGCGGGTGTAGACGACCTCGCCGCCCAGGGGCCGGACCGCGTCCTCGACCGACTGGCTCGCCGTGACGGGGGTGACGATGACCCCGCCCCGGTGGGCCGTGACGAAATCCCGGGCGAGCAGCGTGAGGATCTCCTCGCCGGGAACGTAGCGCCCGCGCGCATCCACGTAGACGGCCCGGTCCGCGTCCCCGTCGTGGGCGATGCCGAGGTCCGCGTCCAGCGCCGGGACCGCGCGGACGAGATCCACGAGGTTCGCGGGGGTCGGCTCGGAGAGATGTCCGGGGAACGTGCCGTCCGGTTGCGCGTTGAGCGTGACGACCCGACAGCCCAGGCGGCGGAGGAGGTTCGGGCTCGTACCGCACGAGGCGCCGTTGCCGCAGTCGAGCACGACGGTGAAGTGCCGCGCGGCGACGGCGGCCGGGTCGACGCGGCCGAGGATCGCCGAGACGTACTCCTCCGCTCCCGTCCGGTGCTCCACGACCTCGCCGATACCGGTGTACGGCCGGTTCACCGCGGTGCCGGCCTCGACGCCCTGCTCGATCCGCTCCTCGAACGCCCGGTCGGCCTCGAGGCCGTCCGCGGCGATGCACTTGATCCCGTTGAACTCGGGAGGGTTGTGCGACGCCGTGACGATGACTCCGAGCTGCGCGTGGAGCCGCGGGATGAGGAACTGGATCGCCGGCGTCGGGAGCAGCCCCACTTCGATCACCCGGTGGCCCGAGAGCGCGAGCGTGCTGCTGGCGAGCCGCGCGAACGCGACGCTCGAGGTCCGGGCGTCCCACCCGACGACGATGGGAGGCCCGGCGGGCACCAGCGCACCGAGGGCGCCCACGACGCGCGTGACGAACGGGGCCGTGAGCGTCGTGCCGACGACCTCGCGGATGCCGTTCGTACCGAAGAGCCGCACGGTCCTACGTCGAACCGGTCGAGAGGGCGGCCGGTTTATATGAGGGCGGGGCGGGGGCGGCCGCCTAAATCCGTGGCCCGACCTCCTCGGGCATGACGCCGCCGCGCTTTCTCGCGGACGAGATGCTCGGGCGACTCGCCCGCTATCTCCGGTTCACGGGGTGCGACACCGTCTACGCGCACGGTTGGGAGGATGACGCGCTCGTCGAGGTGTCCCGTACGGAGGGTCGGATCGTCCTCACGCGGGACCGCGGGCTCGCCCGCCGGGCCCCGGGGGCCCTCCTCCTGACGACGGGCGAGATCGGAGCGCAATGGAGGGCGGTCGTGGCCGCCTTTCCGGCGGTGCCGCGTCACCCCGAGTTCGTGCGCTGCACGCTCTGCAACGGCCGCCTCGCGACCTTCCGGTTCGGCCCCGACGACGCTCGCCCGTCCGGTGTCCCGGGGGCCCGGGTGGACGCCGGGCTCGCGCTCTACCGGTGCGAGAGCTGCGCCCACCTCTACTGGCCCGGCAGCCACACCGAGCGGATCGCGGCAACGCTGCGTCGCTGGGATCTCGAGAGGACGCCGTGACGATCGCCTACATCGAGCTCTCGCGCGATAGCCCGGAACTGGCCCGGTGGGAGGCGCTTTCGGCGGCCGAGGGACTCGGCGGCCGGGTCGGCCCGTCCGAGCCCGAGCTTCCGGGACTGGTCGACGTCGAAGTCCCGACGTCCTCGGACGTGGCTACGCTCGCGGGTCGGCTGGCGCTCGCCCGACGATGCCTC
>JASHYU010000227.1 GCA_030042855.1 Thermoplasmata archaeon | reverse complement strand
TGGTAGAAGCCGCCGAAGCTCGTCGCGGTCGGGGTCCGGAGCCCCTGGAGCCGCAGCTGCTCCCGGACCTCCTTGGGGCTCTGGCGGAGGTCGAGGGTCTTCGTGGAGTCGTAACGGTACTGGAACGTGCCGGACGGCCCCCGCGGGAACTGCTCCCAGTCCTTCGGGGTCGTGGGATGGAGCTCGTGGGTCCGCTTCCCGTCGGACGGCTGGAACGCCGGCATCGTGAGGTGCTCCTCGGTGAGCCAGATTGTCGTCGCGTCGCGGATCGCCTGGCTCGTCGTCTCGTCGAGCGCCCCCGGCGCCACCTGCGACTGGACCCAGTCGACGAGCGCGTCGAACGTCTTCTCCGCGTTCTCCTCGAGCATGACGAGCACGGCGAGGCGGATCGCGCTGCGGCGCAGCTGCTGGATCCCCGTGTCGCTGAGGCGGAACTCGGCCGTCAGGCCGAGGAGGCTCTCCGAGTTGTCGGCGAGGTCCTTCAGCTGGAGGACGAACAGGGGCGCCTCGCCGCCCTCGGGACCGACGTACCAGAGCGAGAACTCGCGGCCGTTCGTGATCAAGGCGAGCGGGACGCCGGACGACCGCGCCTGCTGCACGATCTCGCCCGCCTCCGCGACGTTCGCCGTGCGCTCGCGGACGTCGAGGAAGAGGCGGGGCTGTCCGTCCGTGCTGAACAGGGCGTAGTCGACGTGGCCGCCCCCGCCCTTCACCGGGAAGTCGAGATAGACCTGCTTCTTGTCGTGGGGGTCCCACCCGAGGGCGACCAGGAACGGGTTGACGATCCAGTGCCGGATCTGCTGTTCGGTGATGTCCTGCACGTCGCGGAGCGCTTCGCTGGCGACCTGGGAGAAGTCGTTCAACCGATGGCTGAGGTCCACCGCTTCCATCGGCGTAGCGATGGAACCGTCCGACCTTAAATGTAACCTCAGGACGGGGCGCGGGTCCCCCGAAGGCGACGGGCCTCCGCGGCGAGGAACGGCTCGACCGGCTCGAGCGGTACGTCGAGCGCCTCGTAGGGCGGGAGGCCGAGGACGTCGGCGAGCAGCCACTCCACCTCGTAGGCGTAGAGCCGCGACGAGCCGATCGCCTCGAGGAGCCGCGCGAGCCGAACGGCCCCCCGAGGGGAGAGGTGGACGTAGCGCGCCGGCAGCCCGAGGCGCTCGAACATCGCGTCGGTCAGCGCGCGGTAAGCCCAGCGGGTGGGACCCCCGATCAGGATCGCGTGGTCCTCCGCGCTCGCCGCTTCTCGCCGCACGATGCGCGCGAGATCACGGACCGAGACCGGACTCAGGTGGTACGTGCCGTCCCCGAACATCGGGAACCGGTGGTAGCGCGCCATCGTGGCGAGCATGACCGTGAGCAGCTTGTCCCGCGGGCCGAACAGCATCGTCGGCCGGAGGATCGCGTAGGAGAGCCCGCTCTCGGCGAGCCGCCCGTCGACGGCCCGCTTGTACACTAGGTACGGGAGCGTCGACTCCAGGCGGGCCGGAGCGGGCGGGACGCTGAGATGGACGAAGCGGGGGGTCTCCGCCCGGGCCGCCGCCGCGATCAGGCGTTCGAGCCCGGCCGCGAGATCGCGAAAGCGCCGCTCCCCGCCGGAACGGTACCAGGCGACGTTGATCACGAGATCGACCCCGCGCAGCGCGCCCGGCCAGTCCGGGAAGGTCGCCGCGTCCGCCCGGATCCACTCGACGTCGAACCGCCCCTCCTCTCGGGCCGGGTGGCGGTGGATCGAGCGGATCGCCCAGTCCGCTCCGAACTCAGCGAGCAGCGCCCGCCCCACGAGCCCGCCCCCACCGCCGACCAGGAAGAGCCGGGGTCGGCGCGGGGCCGCGCTCATGTCGGCGTTGGAAGGTGCTCGGCCCGACCGGGTTCGGCGGAGGGGGACCCCGGTACGGAGGCCCCGAACCGGGCCTCCCACGCCTCGATCAGGGGCGGGCGGACCTCCTCGAGCCCGACCGCGCGGCCCGTCTCGCGCGCGAGCGAGGTCATGACCGAGCCGTCGAAGCCGCACGGGCGGAACCGGTCGAACGCCGAGAGATCCGGATCGACGTTGAGCGCGAACCCGTGGAACGTGACCCAGTGGTCGACCGCGATCCCGATCGAGGCGATCTTCCGCTCGCCGTCGACCCAGACGCCGCGGCGACCCGGCTCGTGCGCGCCGGGCACGTCGAACGGAGCGATCGTGCGGATCACCAGTTCCTCGAGGTCGTGGACGAACCGCCGTACGTCCCGTCCTCGCGCCTCGAGGTCGACGATCGGGTAGCCGACGAGCTGGCCCGGCCCGTGGTACGTGGCGTGCCCCCCCCGCTCGACCGCCACGACCGGCAGCCCGCTCGCGACCGCGCCCCCGTCGTCCCCTTCGACGCCGACGGTCACCACGGGCGGGTGCTCCACGAGAAGGAGCGTGTCCTCGATCCGGCCGGCCCGGCGCTCCCGCACCATCGCGCGCATCGCGTCGAGCGACGCTCGGTAGTCGCGTCGGCCCCAGTCAACGACCGGCGGCATCGGGCCTCCGTCGGGCGACGTGCATCGGCTCCCCGAGCCAGAGGAGCGCCGCCTCGCCGAGCGCCTCCGAGAACGTCGGATGGGGATGGATCGTCAGCGCAAGGTCCCGGACCGTCGAACCCATCTCGATCGCGTGCGCGGCCTCGGCGATGAACTCCCCGGCCCCCTCGCCGGCAACGTGGACGCCGAGCAGGAGGCCCGTCGCGTCCTCGCCGACGACCTTCACCCATCCCTGGGTCGCGTGGTTCGCGTGGGCCCGACCCAGGGCCGCGTACGGGAAGCGAGCCTCGCGGGCGCGGTGCCCGTGGGCCTCCGCCTCGGCCCGGGTCCATCCGACCGAGGCGAGCTCGGGGACGGTGAAGACCACGGACGGCATCGCCCGGAAGTCGAATCGGGTCGGGCGGCCCGAGATCGCCTCCGCCGCGACGATCCCCTCGCGGTAGGCCTTGTGGGCCAGCATCGGAGGGCGCGCGACGTCGCCGACCGCGTAGACGTGCGGCTGGTTCGTCCGCATCTGGGCATCGACCGGGATGAACCCAGTCTTCGGATCCGACGTCACCCCCGCGTCCTCGAGCCCGAGGTCGCGGCTGTCCGGCCGCTTGCCGACGGTGACGAAGAGGCGTTCTGCCGAGAGGTCCGCCCGACCCTCGGACGAGTCCACGGTCAGGACGAGCGGATCGGTCTCGCGACGCAGGCCCACCGCCTTCGTCGCCACGTGGACGTGCACGCCCAGCCGCTCCATCGCGGCGGTGAGTTCCCGCGATAGGTCCGGCTCGAGGCCCGGGAGCAGCTGCGGGAGGAGCTCGACGATCGTGACGTCCACGCCGACCCGGGCCAGGAACTGACCCAGTTCGCAGCCGCTGACCCCTCCGCCCAGGATCAGCATCGACCGGGGGAGGGTCCGGATCGACAGCAGGTCCCAGGCATTGACGACCCGCTCACCGTCGGTCTCGAAGCCGGGGATCGTGGTGTGGATCGCGCCGGTCGCGATGACCGCGGAGTCGAAGTCGATCCGCTCGTGCCCTCCGTCGGGCGCGGCGAAGTCGGCGCTCTTCGGGCCGGTGAACCGGACCGTTCCCTGGAGGACGGTCGCCCCGGCGGCCTTGAGCAACGTCGCGACCCCCTGCCGTTCCTTTGCGACGACCTCCTCCTTCCATCGCATCGCCGCGGCCAGATCGAAGGACGCGGCCGTCGCGGTGACCCCGATCGCCGGTCCCTCGGCGCGCACGTCGTGGAGGAGGCGCGAGGCGTGGATCAGCGCCTTCGATGGGATGCAGCCCCGGTTGAGGCATTCGCCCCCCAGGTCCCGCTTTTCCACGACCGTCACCTTCCGGCCGAGCTGCCCGGCGCGGATCGCGGCCATGTAGCCCCCGGGCCCGCCCCCGACGACCAGGACCTCGGTCGAGCGGGCGTACGTTCCGGCCATCGGGTCGATGCCTCCTACGATGGGGGGGATGGCGGGGTGGACGCGCCGGACGAGTAGACATCTTCGGTCAGGGACGCCGGCGCGGGGGCGGGCGTGTTCTCGGCCGCGACGATCGCGGCCCGCACTTCCTCCTCGGCCTGGCCGCGCAGTTCGGCCTCGCGCTCGTCGGTCAGCTCACCGTGCTCCCGCAGCCATCGCTCGAGCCGACGTACCGGGTCGCGCGCCTGGGCGTTCCGGGCCCACTCGGCCGCCTGGTAGCGGGTCGGATCGTCCGATGTCGAGTGCGGGGTCATCCGGTACGTCACGAACTCGATCATCGAGGGGCCGCGGCCGGTGCGCGCGGCCTCGAGCGCGTCGCCCAGGGCGACGTAGGCCGCGACGAAGTCGGTTCCATCGACCCGCCGGCCCGGGAGCCCGTATGCCGGAGCTTTCGCCGCCAGGGATGCCGCAGCGGTCTGCCGCTCGACGGGCAGCGAGATCGCCCACTGGTTGTTGGCGCAGACGAACACGACCGGCAGGCGGAACACCGCGGCGAAGTTGAGGCCGGCGTGGAAGTCGTTCGAGCTGGTGGCGCCGTCCCCGAAGTACGCGAGGACGACCTCGGGCTCCGAACGGTGGCGGATCGCGAACGCCGTTCCGACCGCCTGGGAGATCTGCGTACCGATGACCGAGGACATCGAGACGTACCGCACCTCACGGGCGGTCGGATGGCACGGCATCTGACGACCCCGAGCGGTATCCCGGTCGTCGGCGTAGATCGAGTGGACGTACCGTTCGACGGGCCAGCCCCGCACCAGCGCGATCAGTTGCTCGCGCAGTCCCGGGAAGACCCAGTCGTTGGGGCCCACCCCGAGGCCCGAGGCGACATTGACCGCCTCCTGGCCGGTCGCCGCGCCGTAGAACCCGATGCGGCCCTGGCGCTGGAGCGTCTGCATGCGCGCGTCCAGGGTCCGGGCGAACACCATCCAGCGGTAGGCGGAGGCGAGCGTCACGTGCGCGTCGCGACCGAGCAGGCGCTCGACCTCCTCGGGCGCGTAGTCGAGCGGCTCAACCGGGGCTCCCGGCGTCATGACCGGTCGCTCCCCACGGCGCGCCGCTCGAACGGGGGGTGGCCCACGGTTCCCTCCCGGATCAGGCGAGATCGACGAAGAGCTGATGCGGGTCCTCGAGCAGGCCCTTGACCGCCGCGAGGAACTGGGCGCCCTCGTAACCGTCGATCACCCGGTGGTCGAGCGAGATCGACAGATTCATCAGGTCGCCCCGGGCGATCGTGCCGTCGTCGCGGAACACGGGACGGTGCTGGATCCGGTGCACGCCGAGGATCGCGACCTCGGGATAGTTCAGGATCGGCGTCGCGAGGATCCCGCCGAGCGGCCCGAGGCTGGTGATCGTGAACGAGCTTCCCGTGAGCTCGCTGCGCGCGAGCTTGCCTGCCCGTCCGCGCTCGCTCAGCTCCTGGATCTCGCGCGCCAGCTGGGCGAGGCTCTTCTTGTCCACGTCGCGCACGACGGGGACGATCAAGCCCTCGGGCGTCGCCGTCGCGATCCCGATGTGGTACGCCGAGCGCACCAGGAGTTCCTGGTGCGCGTCATCCATCGTCGCGTTCAACCGGGGCGAATCCTTCAGCGCCGAAACGACGGCTTTGAGGATGAACGGAAGGTAGCGCAGCTGGACGCCGTGCTTTTCGATCGACTTTGCCATCCGGTCGCGCAGGCGGACGAGCTCCGAGACGTCCACCTCCTCCACGTAGGTGTAATGCGCGGCCCGGTGGGTCGCCTCGGTCATGTGCTCGGCGATCACCCGACGCAGGCCCCGGATCGGGATCCGTTCCCGGATCTCTCCCGCCGGCACGTGGGGTCCCGCGGCCGGTCCGGCGGTCGACGGCGGACTGGGGACGGCCGGGGTGCTCGATGCCATCGGCGCCGGTGGCGGCGCGGCACCCGGCACGACGTTCCCGGCCGGAGTCGCGGTGAGATCCTTCTCGAGGATCCGACCCCCGGGCCCGGAGCCGCGGATCGAAGCGAGGTCGATCCCCCGCTCCGCGGCCAGACGACGCACGTAGGGAGAGGCGAGGGCGCGGCCGCTCGATGCGGCCGATGGTGCTCCCGCCGTCGGGCTGTCCGGGCCGGCCGACGGCGGCGAGGCTCGTGGTGGGGTCGCTGGCGGGGCCGCGAGGGAACCGGCCCCCGAGGGCGCCGCGCCCCCTTCTCCGCCCCCGACTTCGATCGAGACCAGGAGCCCGCCGACCTTCACCTTCTCGCCGACCGATGCGTGGAGCTTCGCGATCGTCCCGCTCTTGGGCGACGGGATCTCCACGTTCGCCTTGTCGGTGAGCACGCTGACGAGCGGCTGGTCCTCGCGGACGGTGCCGCCCTCCTGGACGAACCACTGGACCACCTCGCCCTCGGCCACGCCCTCGCCGATGTCCGGCAGCCGGAACTCGAAGAGCACGGTGGCCCCCTACCCGGACGCCACCGCGGTCCGGGCGGCGGTAGCGATCTTCTCGGCGTTCGGGAGGTAGAGATTCTCGAGCGCGTACGGGAACGGCGTGTCGTACCCGGTCACCCGCTGGACGGGCGCCCGCAGCGAGTAGAAGGCGCGCTCCGCGAGGATCGCTGCGAGCTCGGCGCCGAATCCGCAGAAGCGGGCCGCTTCGTGCACGATCACCGCCCGTCCGGTCTTCTCGACCGAGCGGAGCACCGTCGCCTCGTCCAGCGGCACGAGCGACCGGAGATCGATCACCTCGGCCGACACGCCGCCCGACTGCAACGAGTCCGCCGCCTCGACAGCCGCGGGGATCATCGCCCCGTAGGCGAAGATCGAGACGTCCGAGCCTTCCCGGACGATCCGGGCCTCGCCGAGGGGGACCCGGACGTCCCCGTCGGGCACCTCTCCCGAAACCGAGCGGTAGATCCGCTTCGGTTCGAAGAACATGACCGGGTCCTCGTCGTGGATCGCGGTGAGGAGAAGGCCTTTCGCGTCCGCCGGCGTCGACGGGATCACGACCTTGAGTCCCGCGGTATGACAGAAGTACGCCTCGGTGCTCTGCGAGTGATAGAGCCCTCCCTTGATGCCCCCGCCGTACGGCGCGCGGATCACGACGTGGCACGGGTACTGACCGCCGGAGCGGTAGCGGAACTTCGCGAGCTCGCTCACGATCTGGTCAAAGGCCGGATAGATGAAGTCCAGGAACTGGATCTCGGCGACCGGCTTGAGGCCGTAGAGCGCCATGCCGATCGCCGCACCGACGATCCCCGTCTCCGAGAGGGGGGTGTCGACGACCCGGTCGCCTCCGAATTCCTTGTAGAGCCCATCGGTCGCCCGGAACACGCCGCCATTGACCCCGATATCCTCTCCGAGCACGAGGACGTCCGGGTCCGCCCGCATCGCCTCCCGGAGCCCCTGGTTCACCGCTTGGACGAGCGTGAGCTCGCTCACGATCCCTCCTTGCGCCCGGCGCCGAACGACTCGGCGTGGGCCCGCTCGGCGTCGAGCTGGGGCGTCGGGTGGGCGAAGACGTTGTCGAACAGAGTTCGCGGATCGAGCGGCGGAGTCTTCTCAGCCTCCTCGAGCGCGGTGCCGAGCATCGCTCGTGCGGCGTCCCAGATCTGCTGGTCGAGAGCGTCCTCCAAGGCGCGCTTCGACGCGAGCTGCGTCTTCAGCAGCTGGATCGGGTCGCGCTCGCGTGCCGCGGCGACCTGAGCGTCCGTCCGGTAGCGGCGGGGGTCGTCCGAGGTCGAGTGAGGTCCGAACCGGTACATTTGCGCCTCGATCAGCGTCGGTCCCTCGCCCGAGAGCGCCCGGTGCCTCGCCTCGCTGACCGCTTGGTAAACGGCGTTCACGTCGTCCCCGTCGACGACGACGCCCGGGAAGCCGTACGCGTCGGCCTTCTGGGCGAGGGTCCGGCTCATCGTTTGCTTTTCGCGCGGCAGCGATATCGCCCACTCGTTGTTCTGGCAGAAGAGGATCGTGGGCGTGCGGAAGACGCCCGCGAAATTCATCCCGGCGTGAAAGTCATTGGAGCTCGTGGCCCCGTCTCCGAAGAACGCGATGGTCGCGATCGGGTCCTTGCGACGCTGGGCTGCCATCGCGGCCCCGACGGCTTGGGTGATCTGGGTGCCGATCGGGCTCGACGCGCTCACGAAGTTCTGGGCCCGGAACGCGAAGTGATTGGGCATCTGCGTGCCGCGCGTCAGGTCCGACGAGTTGCCGATCAACTGGTCCAAGATCAGCCGGACCGGGACGCCCCGCACCAGGGCGACCGCGAGCTCGCGGTACGCCGGGAACACCCAGTCTACGGGCCGAAGCGCGAATGCGGCGCCGACCTGCGCCGCCTCCTGACCCGAGAGGGGGGCATAGAAGCCGATCCGCCCTTGCCGCTGGAGCGAGAGACATCGCTCATCGATGACCCGCGCCAGCGCCATCCAGCGGTACGCGGCGAGGAGGTGACTGTCGGACAGGCCGCTCGTCGCCACCGATTCGTCCGAAGCCGGCTTCGGACGCGACGTCGTCTCCGCCATTCGGCTCCCCGACACGGTGACCCGATATAAGGCCCAAGACCGAGACCTCCGGCTCCCGGACTCCTCCGGACGGTTGGAGGCCAAACCTCAGTTCCGGACCACTTACCCCGCTTCGACCGACGAGGGGACGGGCGGAAGGGCGAACGCCGGGGCCCAGGAGGACGTCGCCTGCGTCACCCGGGACGCCTTCTGGGGGGGGTTGTGGCCTGTCGAACCTTGAAGTGCATGGCCGGACGAATCGACTCCCGGCGTTTGAATCGAGATCCGTCGCAGGGTATCGGGTCGCGCACGTCCCTGTTCCACCGGTCGAGACCAGCGGGATCCGGCGCTCAGTTCGCTCGCTTCCAGGTGACGTTGAACGCCGTCTTACCCGCCGTGAAACCGGACGCCTCGGCGACCACGTGGCCCTCGGAGTCCTTCATGACGACGTCGCCGACCGTTCCGAAGGCGCCGATCCCCTTGACGGATCCGTCCACGGTCGCCTTACACGACTTGAACTTGAGCACCCCGAAATTCGTCAGGTCGATGAAACCGGTCGAGTTCGTCGTGCGCTCGACAATGCACTCGGCCGAACTCCGATCGGCGGTCAACGCGACAGTCTTGTTGAAGTAATGGCCCGCGACCTCGATCGACAGATCGAAGTCGCTCGATGCGTAGGTCACGGACGCCGTCACGTGATCGCCCGGGGCCACCGTGAGGTTGGCGATGGGCTTCACCGGGCGCGGATAGAGCTCGTACCACGCCGAGGCCACCGCGACTCCCGCGACGCAGGCCACCTGCGTTCCGGTCTGTTCTACGGTCTGCGAGGTGACCCCGTCCATGCCGAGCCAGAACACGGCCAACGACGGCTGCACGCCGCACTTGACCTTCGGTTCGACCCAGGTCCCCGTGACCTTCGTGACCGAACCGTCCGAACCGGTAGCGTAGTATCCCGCCCAGTTCAGGGCGGTGGTCTTCGTGATGTGAGCGAAGGGGGCGGCAACAGCCGGAGCGGCACCGGCTGGGGCGGGCTGCGAGACCGCACCGGCAAACGCGATCGTCGGAATAACCAGCGCCAAGCCGATGGCCACGATCCAAACGGGTCTCAGGGGGCCGGCACGAAGCACGCGTTGCCATTTTCGTTTGATATAAGACACATCGTCTCGAGTGGCGCAGATTCGCGCGATAAGTGAGCCCGGGACGGCTTTCCGACTCGCGGGGCAGGCGATGTTCGTCGGTCCGCCGAGCTCAATCGAGCGGTTGGATCGGGTCCCCGACGCGGACTTCCCCTTCTTCGGAGACCCGCGCGTACCATCCGCGACGATTCAAGGTCGCCTTGAGGAAGGCGGGACCGAGCTCCGAGCCCACGTACGGGAGGCGGTAGAGAGAGGTGCACGGCGTGCACGCCTTGGTCACGACCACCCGTGCGCCACCGATCGCGAATCCCCGAGCGGGGTGAAACTCGTCGTATGGAATCCCTCGCGAGGTCACGTTCTCGCCCAGGTCCCCGGGCCGGACCGGCCAGCCTTCGTGTCCCAGCTCCTCGATCGTCTCCAGCGGGATCAGAAGCACGGCCATCGACTCGTCGTCGTGCTGTTCCTCGTGCCGCCAGCGGTTGAAGTCCCCGTCGAGGCCGGAGCGGAGCAACCGAACTGCAGGAACTGGCCGCTTCGGCAGGCCCCGCTCGCCAAGCGTTTCGGGTTTGACGTGGAGCCCGTAGACGCTACCTTCGGTCCGGACCCCGCCTCGGACGCTCTGCAGGGACGTTGGGGTGATCATGCGTGCTTCCATCGTGGTCCGGTTCTCGGGAGCCGGCTCGGTCACCTCTAGCGCTCCGCCTCTTTAGCAAGATGGCAGGCGACTGGCCCACGGCTCCCTCGGTGGTGGATCGCCTCGCCGGCCGCAATCCAGCGCGCGGTGACGATCCGCAGACTGGTCTCGGGATAGGTAAAACGACGTACAAGCTTCGACCCACGTCGTTCGGTCCCCGAGGAACTCCGGATTCCGCGGTCGAGTCGTAGCGCCTAAATGCTGCCCCGTCTGCTGACGGCGGGGGCCCATAGCTTATTAGGACGTTTCTCGTCAGACGACCGGCCCTTTTCGACGGCACCCCAACCGAACCGGTTCCTCCACCGGCAAGGAGCTAACCCCTTCGGGCCCCGGGAAACCGGGGCCCTCTCTTCTACGCTACTTTCGCGGCGGCAGAGGTTTTCCGCAATCTTCGCAATAGGACGACGAAGCGAGATTCTTAGCCCCGCACGAGGGGCAGAATCGTTCTGGGCGGGCAGGTGGCATTGCCGC
>JASHYU010000226.1 GCA_030042855.1 Thermoplasmata archaeon | reverse complement strand
GTTCGCGTACGTTCGGGTCCTGAGGGACCTGCGTCCGATCGAGGTCGGTCCGGAAACGATCGACCTGCGGGCCGACGACGTCGTGACCCTGCCGCCCGAGCGGGCGAAGCTGCTCGTGGACGCGAAGATCGCCGAGGCGATCGCGACGAGCCCTACGCGGCCGTCCACCTGAGCGCCGCGAGGCGCTCGGCGCTCGCGGGGGCCGCGAGCTCCAGCGCGCGGAAGCGTTCGAAGCCGAAGACGAGGTTCTTCGCGGCGAGTCGCGTGCGGACCTCCGCCTCGGGCGACGCGGCGCTCCGGAGCTCCCGGTCGAGGAGACCCGGGAAGCCCCACGCGCCGAGGGCCTCGGCCTGGGACCCGTACGCGAGCTCGACGAGGCCGCCCGCGCGCGCGGCGGATCGGATCCGGGTGAAGTTCACGAACATCGAGAGGTCGGAGGTCCCGGGATCCGACCAGTAGTCCTCCGTGGATCGTTGGTGCCGGACGCTCGCGAGCGTGCCCGCCGGGTGGCCGCGCAGGAGCTCGGGTTCCTCGAGTCCGTAGTCGAGGACGATCGCCGATCCGCGGACGAGGTGGTCGGCGACGGACCGGATCCACGACTCGGCCGCGGGCGAGATCTCGAGGATCGTGCCGGGATCGATCGCGGGCGGCGGCGGGGTCGACGGCACCGGCTCCGCCACCTCGGACTCCGCCGGCTCGGGTCGGCCGTCCCGCAGGCGGATCCCGAGCTCGGTCCAGCCGGCCCCGGTCCACCGGAGCCGACGCGCCGGCAGGGCGTCGAGGAGCTCGTTCGCGAGCACGACGCCTTCGAACGGGCCCCGATCGGCGATTCCGCGGCCCGGGAGGAGCCGGATCCCTCCGGACCGGGCGGCCGGCCCGGCGCGCACCCGCGCCTCCTCGGTCCGCGCCGGCGATACGTCGAGGAGGTGGTAGGAGATCCCGGCCGTTCCGTCCGGGCTCGCGACGAGCGCGTCGAGGATCGTGGCGGCGAGTCGCCCGTCCCCGGCGCCGACCTCCACGACGTCGAACGGGCGCTCGACCCCGAGCGCCCGCCGGATCGCGAGGAGTCGCCGAGCGATCGTGCGGCCGAAGAGCGGGTGGACGTGCGCCGCGGTGTAGAAGTCCCCCGTCGGGCCGAGGGGGCTCGCGCGCCGCCGGTAGTAGCCGACGCGCTCCCCGTAGAGGGCGATCGCCATGAATCGGTCGAACGGCACGAACCCCCGGTCGTCGGCGGTCCGCTCGAGCTCCGCGACGATCCGGGCGTCCGCGGCCCCGTCGCCGGGGGACGGGACGAGCGGAGCAGCGGGCATGGAGGGCCGCGCGACGGACGCTCAGCCGATGTAGCCGAGGTCCTCGCGCGGAGCGGCGCCCGGCGTCGGCGAGGGCTCGCTCGTCCGCTGCTCGGCCTCGTGGATCTTCTGGGCGATCCGGTCGATCTCCTTCGCCTTCGCCTCGAGCGCCGCGAGATCGATCTTGAGGTCGAGGACCTTCCCCAGCACCTTCAGCACGGCTTCGGCGCTCCGCGGATCGACGAAGTAGCCGCTCGTCTCGCCCATGAGGCAGGCGCCCTCCATGCCGAAGATCCGCCCGAGACCGAGGAAGAGGCCGCTCGCCCCGATCAGCCCGCCCCCCGGGTCGTTGCGCGAGAAGACGACCCCGGACTTCGAGAGCGTCTCCACGCGGGCCGCGTTGGTCGCCGCGCCGAGCACGCGGGGCGTCTCGACCACCCGTCCCTGGGCGAACCCGGCGAGCGTGAACACCTCTCGGACGCCGAGCTGGTGGCAGTAGTCGAGCACCCGTTCGGTGATCTCGTACTGGCCCTCGGGGCTGATCCCCTGGTAGTCGCCGCCGAGGACGAGGAGGTCGTGGCGCGCCGTCGCGGGCGCCTTCCAGTAGGAGAGATCGTTCGAGACGAGCCGGATGACGCCGTCCTCGCCCACGTACACCTGGGGGGGGAAGAACTTCGAGTAGATCACCGCGAGCGGCTGCGTCGGCAGCTGGTCGCGGAGGTAGTCGGCCGCGAGCTTCCCCACATTGCCGACGCCCGGCAGTCCCTCGACCAGGATCGGGTCGCGCAGCTCGACCTTCTCGAGCGTCCGGATGACGACGTCGTCCACGGGATCGGTCTCCGGCGAGGACAGCCGGAATTCAGCGATAAAGATTCGGTAACGCGGACGTCCCGTGCTATCCCGGTCCGGGCGCGTCGTCCTCGACGTGCCAGCCGTCCTCCCCGGTCTCCGCGCGCCAGATGTGCGTGAGATCGGGCCGGTTGGCGACCTTCTGGAGGCGGAGCCGGTGCTCGTAGCGGTGGCCGTTCGGCTCGGCCGTCAGCTCGAAGACGACGTCCGCGAGGTCGTGGAGGCCCGACGCCGCGCGGTCGTGGGGCGGGTCGTGCATCGTCACGAGCGCCTGGCCCCCGACCGTCTGGCAGCGGTGGCGGATCTGCCGCGCGACGGTCGTCACCTCGGCGGGCGGGAGCGCCTCGAAGAAGAAGTCGATCGAGTCGATCACGAGGCGAAAGGGGCTGTCGATGCCGGCGAGGTCGGAGAGCATCCGGTTCGTGAGGCTGAACGTCGCGAGGTCGCTCTTCACCGGGCGCTCGGCGACG
>JASHYU010000225.1 GCA_030042855.1 Thermoplasmata archaeon | reverse complement strand
CCCGGCCGGACGGTCGGGGCGGGACGTTCCCTACGCGGGCCGCGCCCCGATCTTCGCGAGCGCCGGCTCGGTCGGGACGAGATGGCGGGCGAGCCCGAGCTCCTCGGGCGTCGCGCCGAGCGCGAGGCCGACGACCTGCGGGAGATGGAAGACCGGCATGTCGAGCGGCTGCTGGACCGCTCGCGCCGCGTGATTCTGGTAGGCGTCGAGCGAGATATGGCAGAGCGGGCAGGGGGTCGCCATCGCGTCGGCGCCATGCCCCTTCGCATCGAGGATCTGCCGCCCCGCGATGCGGGCGGCGGTATCGGGCTTGACGAACTGGATCGGGAAGCCGCAGCACATCACGCGACCGCGGTAGTCCACCGGGGTCGCGCCGACCGCCCCGAGGAGATCCTCGAAGGCGTGCGGCTCCTCCCCGCTCTCCCATCCCATCTCGTCCGCGGGGCGCAGGAGGTGGCAGCCGTAGAACGCGCCGACGCGGAGACCGGCCAGCGGTCGACGGACCTTCGCGCGGATCGCGTCGAGGCCGACGTCCTCGGTGAGCACCCGCAGGAGATGCTTCACCTTCACGGTCGCGCGGTACTCGATGCCGAGCGGTTTCAGGGCGCCGTCGACGCGGGCGCGGACGGCCGGGTCCTTCAACCGGACGTTGGCGAGCGTGAGCATCCCCTGGCACGTCGAGCAGATCGTGAGGAGGTCGAGGCCCGCGCGCTCGGCGATGGCGAGGTTGCGGGCGTTGATCGCGATGTTGAGCACCTCGTTCGCTTCGTCGACGAACCCCGAGCCGCAGCACGAGAAGCTCGGGAACTCGACGAGCTCGATCCCGAGCGCGCGGCAGACCCACCGCGTCGCCATGTCGAGCTCCCGGCCGGACTCCTGGGCGACGCAGCCGGGATAGTAGGCGAGCTTCACGGCGCGTCCTCCGTCTCCGGGTCGAGCGCGGCGTAGATCTTGTCGAGCTCCTCGGCCCCCTCGATGCGGCGCGGCTTGTGCAGCACCTCGGGTTTCTTCCGCCAGATCCGGAGGCCCTGGGGCAGCTGGCCGATCATCCCGGCCGCGCCGTAGGTCTGGCGGACGAGCTTCGTCTCGCTGAGCAGCCCCCGGTCCTCGATGTTCTCCTTGAACCCGATCGCGTGCCGCGAGCCGCGCTCGGTGCCTCCCTGGACGGCGATCGCCATCTCCTTCAGGTCCCGGATCCGCTCCGACGGGCGGACGTCCTTCGGGCACGCCTCGGTGCAGAGATGGCACCGCAGGCACAGCCAGAGCCCGTTCGGCTGGATCCGCACGAGGCGGTCCTGGGTCGCGTGGTCCCGGGGATCGACGACGAAGCGGTACAGCTTCGCGAGCGCCATCGGGCCCGGGAAGCCCGCGTCGGCCTCGACCGCCGGGCAGGCGGAGTAGCACGCGGCGCAGGCGATGCAGCGTGGGGTCTCCTTGAACCGCTCGACCTCCTCGGGCGTCATCGACGTGGGGCGCCCCTCGGGCATCGGGTGTGCGGGATCGAGCTTCAGGTGGGGCTCGATCCGGTCGTACTGCGTCCAGAACGGCGTCTGGTCGACCACGAGGTCGCGCAGGACCGGCTGGTTCCGCATCGGCTCGACGACGATCCGGCCGTGCCGCTGCATCTCGGGACCGACCTGCGTCTCGCAGGCGAGCCGGCTCTTCGAGTTGATCTGCATCGCGCAGGAGCCGCAGATCGCGCTCCGGCAGGAATAGCGCAGCGTGAGCGACGGGTCGACCTCGTCCCGGATCCTCAGGAGCGCGGTGAGGATCGGGGTGTGGGGCGCGAGCTCGAGCTCGTAGTGCTGATAGCGGGGGGCACCGCCCGCGACGGCGTCCCATCGGCGGACGTCGAACTTCGCGGCGATCGCGTCGCCCGGCATCAGTACACCCGCTCCTTCGGCTCCCATCGCGTGAACGCGACGGGGCGGTACGAGAGGCGCGGGCCCTCCGGCCCCTTCTCCGCGATCGTGTGCCGCATCCACTTCGCGTCGTCGCGCTTCGGAAAGTCCGTCCGTGCGTGCGCGCCCCGGCTCTCGGTCCGGGCGTACGCCCCGACGAAGATGATCTCGGCCAGTTCGAGCATGTGCCCGACCTCGACCGCGTCGGTGAGGTTGAGGTTGTAGACCTTCGAGGCGTCGACGACGCGGATCCGCTCGAAGCGCGCGCGGAGCGCGCGGATCCGCTTCAGCCCCTCGAAGAGGTCCGCCTCGGTCCGGTAGATCCCCGCGTATCGCTCCATCGTCTGCTGCATCTCGGTGCGGAGCCGGGCCGGGTCCTCTCCGTCCGCGCGGCTCGACCAGGCCCGGAGCGGGGTCTCGACCGCCGCGAGGTCGGCCGCGCGAAGCTGCGTCGGCGATGCGGCAGCGGCGTACTCCGCGGCCGCCAGTCCGGCCTGCTTACCGAACACGAGCGTCTCGAGGAGCGAGTTCCCCCCCAGCCGGTTCGCCCCGTGGATCGAGACGCACGCGGCCTCGCCGGCCGCGAAGAGCCCGGCGATGTTCGTCTCGCCGCGGATGGTGGTCCCGATCCCTCCCATCATGTAGTGCTGGGCGGGGTACACCGGGATCGGCTCCGTCACCGGGTCGATGCCGGCGAAGTGCCGGCAGAAGTCGCAGATCTCCTGGAGCCGGCTCTCGATCTTCTCCTGGCCGAGGTGCATCAGCTCGAGGTGGACGTACCCCCCGTACGGGCCGGTGAACCCGCGCCCTTCCGCGACCTCGGTCACGATCGCCCGCGAGACGACGTCCCGCGACGCGAGGTCGAGGACATGCGGCGCGTACCGCGCCATGAACCGCTCGCCGCTCGAGTTCTTCAGGATCCCGCCCTCCCCGCGGGCCCCCTCGGTGATGAGGATGCTCGACTCGAGGAGCGCGGTCGGGTGGAACTGGACGAACTCCATGTCCTTCACGAACGCGCCGGCGTCGTAGGCGACCGCGATGCCGTCGCCCGTGCAGGTGTGCGCGTTGGTGGTCCGTCCGTAGATCCGGCCCGCCGGACCGGTGGCGAGCACGACCGACCTGGCCGCGATCTCCTCGAAGATCCCGTGGAGGCGGTCGAAGACCACCAGCCCCTGGACCCGGCCGTCGCGCACGACCAACCGCATCAGGTCCCACTCGTTGTACAGCGTGAACTGCTCGATCCCGAGCCGTTCCCAGAGGCCCTGAAGGAGCGCGAGGCCCGTCCGGTCCGCCGCGTAGATCGTGCGCGGGAATCCCGCCCCGCCGAACGCGCGCCGCGCGAGCGAACCGTCGGACGCCCGGCTGAAGACCGTGCCGAAGTGCTCCATCTCGACGACGGTCGGCCCCGCCTCGCGGCAGAAGAACTCGATCGCGTCCTGATCGCCGAGGTAGTCGGAGCCCTTCACCGTGTCGTAGATGTGCGTGTCGACGGAGTCCTCGGCGCCGAGCGCGGCGTTGATGCCGCCCTGGGCGGCGCCGGAGTGCGAGCGCAACGGATGCAACTTCGAGACGATCGCGACCTCGCGCCCGGCCTCGCGCGCGGCGAGCGCGGCCCGCTGGCCGGCGAGGCCGGCGCCGACGACCACGACCTCGTGCTTGAGCATGAACGTCGGGGCCCCGTAGGGACCGTTCCTATTATCGCCTTCGCGGGCCGCGGCGGACGTCGAGGAATTCCCCGCACGAGGTGCGCGTAGGTTCCTCGGTGGTGCGGCCGTAATCGCCGCGTGAGTCGTTATATAGCGAACTCCGGTCGGTGGTCCGCTTTCGGGCTACCGGGAGGTTCGACGTTGCAAGGCACGGTCACCGCGATCGACGAGGATCGCCTGCTCAAGGGGACGACGACCGTCGGACTCGTCTGCAAGGACGGGGTCGTGCTGGCCACCGAGCGGCGCGCGACCGCCGGCAATCTGATCTCGAACAAGCAGACCCAGAAGCTGTTCAAGATCGATCAGAACATCGGGATCACGATCGCGGGGCTCGTCGGGGACGCGCAGGTGCTGGCCCGCTACCTCCGGGCCGAGGTCTCGCTCTACCGCCTGCGCCGCAACGCGCAGCTGACGGCGGAGGGCGCCGCCACGCTGCTCGCGAACATCCTCAACGGCAACCGCTTCTACCCCTACTACGCCTGGCTGATCCTCGGGGGCGTCGACGCGAAGGGCGCGCACGTCTTCTCGGTGGATCCCGCCGGCGGGTGCATCGAGGACAAGTTCGTCTCGGTCGGGTCCGGCTCGCCGTTCGCCTACGGGCTGATCGAGGAGACCTACTCCCGGGACATGTCGACGTCGGACGCGGTCGACCTCGCGCTGCGGGGGCTCACGGCCGCCATGAAGCGGGACAGCGCGAGCGGCGACGGGTACCTCGTCCACGTCATTTCGATGAAGGACTACCGTGAGCTCTCGGAAGAGGAAATTAATAAACGTCTGAAGGCCCTCAAGATTCCGTTGCCTCCGGTCCAGCCGTAGCGCCTTCCGGGCCGCGCGGCCGGCCGAACCCCTTCCCCGCCCAACGTTCGCACGTGCATGAGTTTCGACTCGCTCATAGAGCAAACTAGGACAGCCCTCAAGGAGGTGCTGCCCGAGAACATCGAGGTCACCGACATCGAGCTCGAGGGCCCGCACATCGTCCTCTACACGAAGCAGCTCGACTCGTTCCTCTCGGGCGGGGATCTCCTCCGGCAGATCGCCCAGCGCCTCCACCGCCGGGTCGTCGTCCGATCGGACCCGGCGACGCTCATCGACCCCAAGGAGGCCGAGAAGGTCGTGCGCGAGGTCATCCCGCCCGAGGCCGAGATCAACCAGCTCTACTTCGAGCCCGAGACCGGGGAGGTGACGATCGAGGCCGCCAACCCCGGCGCCGCGATCGGCCGCGGCGGGTCCGTCCTCAACGACCTCAAGCGACGCATCGGCTGGGTGCCGACGGTCGTGCGGACGCCCCCGATCCCGTCGAAGACCGTCGAGGAGGTCCGGATCCACCTCCGGAACTCGTTCGACGACCGTCGTTCGTTCCTCAAGAAGGTCGGGATCCGGATCGCCCGGGATCCACTGCCCGAGAAGCTGTGGGCCCGGAACACCGCGCTCGGCGGGTACCGCGAGGTCGGCCGGAGCGCGCACCTCCTCACGACCCAGAACTCGAAGGTCCTCATCGACTGCGGGATCGACCCGGGCTCCGACCGTACCCCGTTCTTCAACGCGCCCGAGCTGCTCCCGCTCGACTCCCTCGACGCCGTGGTCGTCACCCACG
>JASHYU010000224.1 GCA_030042855.1 Thermoplasmata archaeon | reverse complement strand
CAGGCCGATGCAGAACACGTAGGGGGAGGCCGCGCCCGCCACGGGCGTGAGCACCTGCCCCAGCTGCTGGGCGCTCGCGAACACGCTCAGGCTCTGGGCGGCGTGGACGCGGATGAAGGCCATCGCGACCACGACCATCAGGACCTCGGTCACGATCGCGCCCGCGAGCGTCTCGACGCGCATCATCCTCACCGCGCGCTGTCGCGAGACCTCGAGACCGGACGCTCGGAGCTCGGCCGACTTGATGCCGGTCGCGGAGGCCTGGAAGAAGATCATGAACGGCATGATGACCGCTCCGACGGAGGCGGCGACCAGGACGAGGAACGCCGGATCGCTCTGGAACAGGAACGGATTCGTCCTCGGGGCGGACCACGGTTGGATCCCGCTCAGGACGAGCGTCCCGACCAGGGCCGCGATGAGCGCGCCCGAGACGACCAGGAGCGGCAGCTCGGCCTGCGTGTACTTGCGCTTGGTCACGATCAGGATGTGGATCACGTAGACGACGGGTATGGTGTACCAGAGGCTGACGCCCGCGATCTCGAGGCCGATCGCGATGCCGATGTACTCGATCGCGTACGTGACGACGTCCGTGACGGCCATCGGGAGGGTCATCACGAGCGACCACCGCGTGCTGTAGTGCTCCCGGATCACGCTGCCGAGACCCCGGCCCGTCGCGATGCTGATCCGGCCCGCCAGCTCCTGGACGATGTAGAGCGGGACGATGAGGAGGAGGAACAGCCAGATGAGCCCGTAGCCGTACTGCGCTCCGCTCTGCGCGGCCTCGATCACGCAGGCGGCATCCATGTCCGCCATCATGACGAGCCACGCCGGGCCGAAGTGACGGGCGAAATCGCTGCGGAACAGTTGGCCGAAGCGGAACGCGGGGCCGATGCGCGTCGGCCGCAGGGCGGGATTCTCGATCGTGGGTTCGGCCATGCGCGATCACTCGGCGGCGGCGGGGAGGCCGCGCGGACGGGGACCCCGGCTCGCCGCGACCGGCCCCGCGGACCGTCCGACCCGCAGCGCTCGACGGATCCGTGGCACCGTCGCTCCCCCCGTGCCGGCCGCCCCCGATTTGGTCACTTTCGGGTGGCTATATAATCGTCGTGTATGTGAATCGACTAACTTAGCGTTCACATCGTGAATTTACTCACGAGCCGAGCGGGTCACGGGTGCGCCGGTCGCCCGCCGTTCCATGCGGCCGGCCGTCCGGGGCGACGATCGAACCCGCTCAGGCGAGGCCGAGGGCGTGGTCCGTCCTCGCGATCGAGGTGGCGGCGTCCGGAGCGAGCTCGAGCATCGCCCGGATGGCGTCCACGTTCTCCGGGATCACGATCGACTCCTGGTGGATCGCTTGGAAGAAGTGCAGGTCCCGCCCGTCGAGCCGGACCCCCTCCTCCCAGACGACGTTCTCCATCATGTCGTTGGACCCGATCCCGCGGTCCCGGGCGAACTCCATCACCTGGGGCGTGCCGTGGACCTGCTCCCAGGGCGCGAAGACGTGGAACCGGGGAGTGGCCCGGAACCGCTCGATCACCTCGGCGGCGTCGCCGGGCGGCCGCGAGAGCCGCACGTGGTTGACGTGCACGTGCATCAGGGTCGTCGGGACGACGACGGCCGTCGTGGCGATGGAGAGATCCGGGAAGATCGTCCGCACGTCCGGCCCGTGGTGCGACGGCAGCTGGAACGAGGGGAGGATGCCGTTGATCGGCCCCTTCTTCGACTCCGCGGGGTCGGCCGCCCGACGGACGAGCGTCGCCTCCCACGTGTCGATCCCCCAGCCGCCGCGGAGCACCGCCACCGCCCGGGCGAGACCGGTCGTGTTGCACGAGACGACCCGGACCGACCGTTTCCCGCGGGCGGCCTCGTAGTTGCCGAGCGCATTGAACGACACCTCGGCGACGTCGCGCTTCTCCCCGCCCTGGTAGATCGCGCGGACGCCGGCCGCCGCGTAGAGCTTCTGGTTCTCCCGGCCGATCTTGTCCGGTGCCGCGTCGACGACGAGATCGACCTTCGGGAGCAGATCCGCGAGCCGTCCGGCGACGCGGAGCCCGTCCGCTTCGAACTCCGCGGGGTCGCCCCCGGCCGCGACGTAGAGGGGGTAGCCCTTCTCCTGGGCCCGTCGGGCCTCGAAGCTCGGCCGCGTCTTCGAGACGCCGACGAGCTCCATGTCGGGCTGGCGGGCGACCGCGTCCGCGACGCGCTTGCCGATCGTGCCGTAGCCGTTGACCGCGACGCGGACCCGGTCGCCCATCGTCCCCCGGTTTGAGGCACCCGAGGTTAAAGGGGTTCGGACGGGCACGACGGGCGCGCGGCTACGCGCTGCCGTTATGTTCCTCGCCGGACCTTTGGCGTGGGTCCCCATGGACTTCCGTCTCTCGGACGAGGAGGAAGCCTTTCAGGCGGCGGTCCGCCGATTCGGAGACCGCGTGCTCCGGCCGAACGAGGCCGAGATCGACACGCGGGGTGCCCTCCCCTCGTCCGTGCTGGCCGGCATGGCCGAGCTCGGTCTGCTCGCGATGCCGGTGCCCGAGCAGTACGGGGGGATCGGCGCCTCCGCGGTGCTGACGGAGCTCGCGGCGGAGGAGATCGGGCGCGGCGACTCGTCGATGGCGACGGCGGTCTTCTTCCTCCTGGAGGCCGGCTGGGGGCATCTGCTGGCGCGCCGCGGGACCGAGGCGGCCCGGACCGAGATCCTGCCGGCGGTCTGCGCGGGCAAGACGTTCCTCGGGATCGCCACGACGGAGCCGACGGGCGGCAGCGATCTCGCCGCGATGCGGACGACCTCCCGCCGCGACGGGACCAGCTTCGTCCTCCACGGCGAGAAGTCGTTCGTCTCGGGGGTCGAGGAGGCGAAGGGGCTCGGCGGCGGCCACCTCACCCTGACGAAGGGCACCGGCGGGGGGTTCAACTTCCTCTACGTGCCGACCCGGACCGACGGGATCTCGACCCAGCGCTTCCACAACATGGGCCGAATGGGCATCTCGACGGGCAGCCTCTCGTACCAGGACGCCCGCGTTCCCGAGCGGTTCCTGGTCGGAGGGGAGGGCCAGGGGTTCGAGTGCGCGATGGAGGGGTTCCGGGTCGCGCGCACGTTCGTGGCGGCCGCCTGCGTCGGCGCGGCCGAGCGCGCGCTCGAGACCGGGATGGCGTACATCCGGGAGCGCCCCGCGTTCGGCCAGCCGCTGGGGAAGTTCGAGGGGATCCAGTTCGAGCTCGTCGACCTCTGGACGCAGGTGGAGGCGGTCAAGTGGCAGTGCCGCCGGGCGGCGTGGCTGCTCGATACCTACACGCTCAAGGGCGACGCGTCCCACCGTAGCGAGGTCGATCGGGCCGTCGCCGCGGTGAAGCTCACCGCGCCTCCGATCGCCTTCGAGTGCGTGAAGCGCGTCATGATGTGGTTCGGGGCGGCCGGGTACACCACCGACCTCGGTCTCGAGCGCGGGCTGCGCGGCATCATGTCCTACCTCGTCGGGGCCGAAGGGGGGCTCAACATCATGCGCATCATCCTGGGCCGCGAGCTCCTCGGGCGGGAGTTCCTCCCGTACAAGTGACCCCGCCATGAGCACGGGGGCGGGGGCGGGGGCGCCGATCCGGGAGCGCGAGTTCCACGACTGGCTGGCCCGGCACCTCGCGGCGGGCCGGTCCGGCCCACTCCCGCTGGGGGACGACGCCGCCGCCCTCCCGGTGCCCCGCGGCCGGGTCGCGGTCCTGACCACCGATTCCCTCGTCGAGGGCACGCACTTCCGGCGCGCTTCCCCTCCCGACCGGATCGGGGCGGCGTCGGTCGGCGTCAGCCTGTCGGACCTCGCGGCGAAGGGCGCGCGACCGGCGGCCGTCCTCCTCGCGGTGATCGTCCCCCGCGGCACCCCGGTCGGCTGGGCGCGCTCGGTCGAGACCGGCGCCGAGCGGACGGCCCGGGCGTACGGGGCCGCGGTGGTCGGGGGAGACACGAAACCCGGCCCGACGCGCATCG
>JASHYU010000223.1 GCA_030042855.1 Thermoplasmata archaeon | reverse complement strand
GGACATCCTCGTCGAAGCGGGGGACGTCGCGACTCTGGTCGGGATAGCGATACTGGAAGGCGGTCAGTCCCACCGACTCGGCGCCCGTCAGCTCGCGGCTCCCCCCGTCTCCCACGTACGCGCAGCGGACCGGTGGCAGCCCGAGCCCCGAGAGGGCCTTGGCGTACATGCGGGGATCGGGCTTGCAGACCCTCTCTTCGAACGAGAAGACGGCCAGATCGAATCGCGAAGACAGCCGCGTTTCGGGCCACAGGCGCACAGTCTCTTCGGTCGAGTCGCTGACGATGGCGAGGCGGAAGCCGGATCGACGCAGCGCGTCCAGCGCGGGCAGAATCGGCTCCACCCGGTCGAGGGTGGATCGAGAAAAATCCAAGCGAAGCTCGGTCGC
Organism: Thermoplasmata archaeon; assembly: GCA_030042855.1. The sequence goes on along the minus strand of JASHYU010000223.1, from coordinate 2,704 downwards.
TTGGCGAATCGCGTCGGAAGATGGCCGTCCTCCCAATGCACGGGCGAAGCGTTCGATGGTGGCCTCGAGCGATCCGAAACTGCCCCGACATCGCTCTCCGATCGAATCGATCCAGGCCATCGTGAATGCCGTCGGATCCACGTCCATCGCCCGAGCCATCTCCGCGAGGTTGCGCTCCCGGGCGGACTCGTCCGCGTACGGGAGCAGCGTGCCCCAAAGATCGATCAGGATCGCATCGAACTCTCGAGGGTTTGTCCAGTCGTCGCGCGTCGCGCTCATGACGGGCCGGTAATCGCAATCGCCCTCCCGTCATGAAGTCCGTGCGGTCAATTCGCCACTCTCCCGATCCCACGGAATGACAACGAGCTTGGGCCAACACTTCGTCCAGCGCTCAACCTTCCTGAGGTAAATCTCTTCGGTGATCTGCCGCTTATTCGGCCGAACGACCAGTCCAAACAGGTCGTCCAGCCCGAACGGAGCGAACACGGTCAACTGACCATCGGCCTCCTTCCGGACCCCGACGGCGGTCGCCGTCGTGGGCCAGGTCGAGATCGCATCCTCCGTGGAGGTGTACGGTTCGATGGCGTATCCAAAGTGATCGGGATACCACAGGTGAACCCGGGCTTCATTCTTGAGGTCAATTTCGCCGCCGAGATCCTGGAGCAATTCCCGAGCCTGCGCGGCTCGGAAATCTTCGGAATCCTCCGACAGGTCGGACCTGTCGAAGTAGACGAGATCGTAGTCGGAAACGTTGGCCGTACGGGGAAATCCATGCAACTCGTTCCAAACCGTTTGCGCGACGCAACCCGCCCCCAGATACCAGTCCGGAAGTGCAAGGCGGGGGGCCTGCTCCAGGATTTTAGAAACCACGTGGTTCGCTTCCAGTGAGGCCCGCAGACGAGCCTTGAGCTCGGCGATGTGACTCGTCGGTCGCTTGCTCATCGCGATCGCCCCATCGGACACGGACCCCCTTCATGAGGGTCACGCTGCCATGCGGAGGCGGTCGATATCGGGGAGTTAGTCCGGCCCGCTTTCAGAGGGCACGAAGCGCGCGATCCAGCGCCTCCAGCTCGGTCTGAACGAACTCCCAGAGGTCGTCCAGATCGACCCGAAAGTACTCGTGCACCATCTCGTTTCTCAATCCGGAGAGACGGGTCCAGGGGATCTCGTCGTGTGTCTTACGGAAGGCGACGGAGACCCGGCTCGCCGCCTCTCCTAGCTTGAGCACTTCATAGGCGACGGCCTCGTTCGTCTTCGTGTCCGCGAAGAACGCGGCTCGTCCGGCCGACACGAACCCTCGTATCCGTTCGAGGGCCTCTCGCATGTCCGCGACTCGCCGGGGGTCATCTCTCACAGCGCGACCGCCTCTGCAAGGACCCTCGGGCGGACGAGCCAGTGCAGATTGTTCTCGGTGGCAATGTCCACGTCCCGACCGAGGAGGTCCGCCGCCCGCTCTCGAAACTCAGAACGACCGAGCAAGCCCGGCGGACGGCGAAATCGTAGCAAGAGGTCCACGTCGCTCGACGCTCGCGCCTCCCCCCGAGCCACCGAACCGAATATTCGGAGGCCGTAGCCTCCGTACTGAGCCGCGAGGGCCTTGAGCGCGTTCGCGTGGGGCCCGATCACCTCCGCGACCCCGAGACCCCGCCGGCGGACCGTTCGGGCGGTCGGTCGAACTCGAGGCGAGTCCCAATAGAACGACTTACACTTTGGACAGATCCGCACGGGAGACTTGCGGAGCCGCCAGACGTACCCGCACCGATAACAGCCCAACAACCCGTCCCCGAGATCCGGCACGTTCAACGATAGAGAGTGAAACTCGATAAGCCTTACTTTCAAAGTAAACGGGACGGGCCCGAGGGGATTCGAACCCCTGACCTTGCGGTTAAGAGCCGCCTGCTCTACCGGGCTGAGCTACGGGCCCACGACGGGTGGGGCGGACCCGGAACCGCCGCATAAAGACTCCTTGGTCGCCGACCGTCCGAAGGGTCGCGGCCCCCCGGACCCCTCACTTACCGGATCCGTTCGAGCGCTGCGCCGACCATGAGCGGGAACAGTACGGTCGCGTCTCCGTCGACCGTCACGTGCCGTGCGGTGGGCTTGACTTTCCCCCACGAGATCGCCTCGCGGGTGCGGGCGCCCGAGAGGCTCCCGTCCCACTCGACCGCCGTCGTGACGTAGAGGGCGGCGTCGAGGCCGCCCCTGAACTGATTCCACCAGATCGTGTGGTGCTTCGAGATCCCGCCGCCGAGGATGATCGCTCCCGTCCGCGGCGCCTCGTAAACGAGGTCCGAAAGGGCCTGCTCGTCCGAGAGCAGGTCGACGGACAGTTGCTTGTGATCCTGCCAGAAGAGCCAGATTTGCGAGCCGACCGCGCCGTCGGTGATGCCGGGCACGATCACCGGGACTTTCCGGTCGAACGCCGCCCGCAGGATGCTCGAGCGGGCGGTCGCGGGTAGGCTCGCCCCGATCGCCGCGGCGAGCGCGCGCGTTGACAGCGCGCGGACGCCCTGGGCCCAGAGGCCCCGGAGGATCCGCTGCATCTTCTCTTCGATGACACGGCCGTAGTTCGCCTCGGGGATCACGAGGTTTCCGAGACGGTACAAGTGGCGCCGGTGCAACGCCGCATCGTCGAGGTTCCACTCCCCGTGGTAGTACGGTCGGTACGCTCGTGCCAAATCGTGGTCGAGCGTACCACAGGTGG
>JASHYU010000222.1 GCA_030042855.1 Thermoplasmata archaeon | reverse complement strand
GGCTGCATCGCGTAGATCTCGCGGGTGAAGTACGCGTTGAAGTTCCAGAAGTCGACGAGCTCGGCGAGGTCGATCTCGGCTTCGTACGGGGTCTTCGAATGGTTCAGCATGATCGCCGCGATGTTCCGGGTCCGTCGGGGACCGGCGAGGAGCGTCGCGGCGCGCTGGAAGATCGCGATGCGGCGGTACGGGTCGAGCTCGGTCCACGCCGCTCGGGCCTCGAGGGCGCTCTCGATCGCCGCCCGCAGTTCGGTCGCGCCCGCATAGTGGGCTCGGGCGAGCACCGTGCGGACGTCGTGCGGGCACGGAATCTCGACGACCTGCTCCGTCCGGACCTCTCGTCCGCCGATCACCAGCGGGATCTCGACCGTCCGCTGTCGGGTTCGCTCGAGCTCCTCGAGCAGCGCGCGCCGTTCGGACGTACCCGAGGCGTAGGTGGGGATCGTGTCGACGTCGTTGACCGGCCGCTCCACGCTCCACATCGTCTGGCCCGGGAGCCACCCGGCAGGCTAACGCTTGCGTACACCTTGACGAGCAAAACCCATCCGCCGCACGGCCTCCCCGTACCGCCCGTCGATGAGCGCTGAGACCCCCTCGACGCCCGTCCCCGATCGCCGGACCCGACGCGCCCGGGGGACCGCTAGGTCCTCGACCCCGGACGACGTGATCTGACGCGCGATCGGTCCACTCCTCGGGTATCACGTCTTGATCCTCGTGGGAGCGTTCTTCATGATTCGCGGGAGCGCGATCGGTTCGCGCCCGGATCTTGACCTCGGGGTCGCGATGATCGTGGCGGGCGTCGGGACCGTGGTGGTTGTCCTGGTCTGGTCCGCCGGCCTGACGCGGTCCTCGGTCGGTTGGGACCCGGCTGCCGTTTCGGTGCCCGAGATCGCCCTGCCGGGCCCGCGGTGGCACTGCACCGGGTGCGGTCGGATCGGTGCGGGTCGGGGCGGGACCTGTCCCACGTGCGGACGGCCGCTCATCCGAACCATCACGCGACAGGCTGCGACCTCGTAGGAGGCCCCGGACGGGGACCGCTTCCCCGCGGGAAGGTCCATCGCCCATGGTGCAAGCGGACCTGCCCATTCCCCTAGCGCCGAAGGAACGCCCGCGACCCGAGCGCCCGGCTCGCGGGCGCTCCTTCCCTCGGGTCCGGGCCCAGCGGTGCGTAGTCCACGCCCGGCCGCTCAGCGACGGTCGGAGGTGAACACCGCGAGCACCATCGCCGCGAGGATCACCCGACGGTCGAGGTTCGCGGTCGGTGAGATGTCGATCGTCGTGCGCGAGGTCCGGAGGGCCATCTTCCGGATCCCGGTGGCGATGGGGATAACGTTCCCCGCCTCCTCGACCGTGTACTGGTAGCCCGTCGCGTCCGCACGCAGCGACCACCCCTCGTTCTCCCCTACCACGATCGCGAAGCGGCGGGACAGGAAGCTCGACTCGGCCCGAAGAACGGCCAAGACGGCGCCGGTGGGATCGAGGACCCGGAGGTCGATACCGCGTCCCCGGTTCCACCTCGAGTCGATCCCGAAGACCGTCGTCCCCGCGGAGTCGACGACCGTGTACTTCGGCAGGACGCCGAACTCGCCGCGGGTCTCGCCGAGCGGAGTTCCCGAGGGGTCCTCGAACTGGAAGTTGCGCGGCAACGCGAACTTGTCCCAGAGCAGCACGAAGTGCGAGGCGGTCGTCAGGGGCGAGACGGGCGGAACCGAAGGTTCCGGTAGAGGCGTCGCGGGACTCGCCCCGCGCGCGGGAGCACCGCACCTTGTACAGAACTGGGCGTCCTCCGAGAACGGAGTGCCGCAGCGGGTGCAGAACATCCCGAGCGGAGAGGGGCGACAGACTACTAGAAGCGAGCGACGCGCGGAGGCTTCTCGGCGTCCGCACGGACCCGGTAGCTCTACTCGTTCCCGCCCGCTCCGAGCACCCAGGCGTCGACCCCCGAAATCGGTTCGAATCCGACGCGCTCGAGGATCGGCCGGCTGGTCGTGTCGATCGCTTCGACGATGAGATACCGGGCCCCAGCGTGCCGTGCGAAGTCCGCCCGCGCCCGAACCAGTTCGTGATAGACCCCCCGCCCCCGGTATTCGGCTTGCGTACCGCCCCCGAAGATCCAGGCGAAGAGCCGGTCCACCTCCGCCACCACGCGGCCCGCGCCCACCGGTCGGCCGTCGAGGTACGCCACGAACAGCGCGGTCCGAGGTGAACTGGGTACCTCGGAGAGCCGTCCGGCCGGCTCCCCGCCCGGCTGGGAGAACACGGCGCGATCGACCTCCACGTAGTCGGCGAGGGTCGGCGCGTCCACGGCGCGACGGACCGTGAGCGTCGGAGGGGGTCGGCCCGTCGGTAGCGGGTCCCGAAGGTCGAAGGCCATGAGGGTCTCGTGCGGTTTCTGGCGGAACCCGTGCTCCGCAAGACGGAGGGCGAGCGCCTCGAGTCCGTCGTGCGAGTAGATCTTCCACTCGAGGAGGGTACCCGATGGCCCGACCGACGCGACCTGCTCCTCGATGACGGCATCCCAACGGGCCGCCGCCGCGGAGGTGTAGACGACGGTGGAGTCCGACGGACCCACATACCGAACGACCGAGGAGGTGCGCTCGAGGCGATAGCCGGGAGTGGGCGGCGGGTCGACCCGCATCTGGCGATCGAAGAGGGTTCGCAGCTCTGCCGGATCCATCGATCGAGGGCCTCGCCCCGTGGAGGTCTCCGGCCGGCCGAGACGCCCGGGGAGTTATGACTGGCGCGTCGCTGCGTCGAGCCCGGGGCAGAGGTCGGTGTTGGAATCGGGTCTGGGGGTCCGGATCGAGCGAGACGCGCCGGTGCGCCTCCTGCCGTTCGAGCGTTTCTTCCGCGGCTTTGACCAGGTCGGCGCGGTACGGCGACTGTTCGGCCGGCAGACGGTGAGCGTACTGCGGAGCCTGAAGGTCGAATTCTTCTCCGCCCGGTTCGGCTACATGGGGACGAGCGACGTGGACGGCCACCTCCTCGTCAGCAGCCACCACCTGAAGGACAGCGACTTCCGCACCGTCTACCTCGACGTCGTGCACGAGCTCTGTCACGTTCAGCAGTTCCGCCGGGGTCGGCCGCTCTTCTATCCGAAGCTGAACTACGTGGACGCCCCTTCCGAGATCGAGGCCTACAAGTTCACCGTCCGCGAGGGCCGCCGTATCGGGATGTCCGATCGGGAGCTGACCGACTACCTGAAGGTCGAGTGGATCGACGCGAAGGACCACCGCCGGCTGGCGCGACGGATGGGGTTGACCCCGACGAAGCGTCGGCGGCGCGGGCGTCCTACGCGGCGCGCCCGATAGACCTCCTTGGCGCCGGTCGTTCGTGCGATCGTCCCGCTCTCCGCGGAGGTGCCCGAGCCCGACCCGGGCGGTCGCGCGTCGCGATCCCTCCTCACGGCGGCGCTCGTTCGCGCGCTCGACGGTCGACGACACGGGTAAAAGGTCCGTGGGTCCCTCGGAGAGGGTATGCGACCGGTCGGTCCCGAGGAGGCCCGGGCACTCGCCGAGAGCCTCCCCGACGATCCGTTCTGCTTCGAGGCCCGCTGCGTTCTCCTGCGAGGCTTCGGGGAGGGCTGGCTCGTTCGTCACGGCACGGGGGATCCCGTGGCGGTCGTCCGCGACCGCTGGCAGCCGACCGAGCCCCGAGCCTTCGGCGAGGACCCGAACGAGATCTGGGACCTCCTCGGTGAAGTTCCGGGGTGGGATTGCGTCAATTGCTCCGAGACGATCGCGCCGCTCCTGCGGGACCGCGTTTCGCGAGAGCTCGGGCGACCGGCCGAAATCGTCCCGGACATCTACTTCGTGCTGCGCGACTCCCCTCACCCATGGCGTCACCCCGCGGTACGCCGTCTGTCGGAGGATGACCTTGCGTTCATCGAGGCGGCGCCCGAAGCCTTGCGGCCGGTCGGCTACGATTCTCCGCTCGCCGCCCTGACCGGAGGGATCGTAGCCGGGGCGATCGAGGACGGTCGGCTGGTCGCGACGAACACGATGACCGCCTCGTCGGAGACGTACGCCAATCTCTCGGCGCACACGCTCGACGGATGGCGCAATCGGGGGATCGGAG
>JASHYU010000221.1 GCA_030042855.1 Thermoplasmata archaeon | reverse complement strand
CGCGCCTCGTCCGCCTCCGAGGGCGCGACCGGTCGCATCGGGCCGCCGCCGACGACCCCGGGCCCGTCCCCGCGGTCGACGACGAACGTCGCGGCGTCCGCCCGGAGCACGCGAGTGGCGAGCCGGCCGCCGACGGCCCCGGTGCCGAGCACCCGCGCGAGCTGGCCGACCTCCCGTCCGGTCGCGCCCCGCGCGTGCGCGTCCGCGAGGAACGCGGCGAACACTTCGGGGCTGAGACCGGGCGGCGGGAGGAGGAGCCCGCGGACCGCCCCGGGCGAGAGGAGGACGAGGAGGAGGTCCTGCTCGCTCAGCCCGCTCGCGATCTCGCTCGCCGCGTCGATGACCCCGGGCGCCGCCGGATCGCCGCCCCAGCCGGGGGGGATCGTGACGCCGTGGAACGGGAGCTCGTCCGGGACGGGCTCCGGGCCGGCGAGGAAGCCCTGCGTCAGGCGGTCGCCGAGCGCGTGGAGCGCGGCCAGCGCCATCGAGTTCGCGGCGTTCCCGAACGCGAGGAACCCGACCTCGCGGTAGCGTCCGTCGGGGAGGAACCGGTTGCCGACCCGGAGCGTGCCGTTCTCCCGCCGCAGGGCGAGGCGCACGGACCGGTAGGCATCCGCGGCCGACACCGCGGAGCGGTACGCGAGCCCCGGGATCGGATCGGGCCCCTTGGGCTCCGGCTCGCCGGGGGGGAACGGGTCCCACGGGAACTGGCCGATCACGGCCGGACCACCGGGCCGCGGGGTCAAGACGATGGCGGAGACGCCCCGTTCAGCCGAGCTGGAGGCGCTCGGCCTCGCGCGAGGTCTCGGGCGCGAGGAAGCGGCCGGGGCCGTACTCGCGCGGGTCGAGGTCGATCGGCTCGCCAAGGACGGCGCGCGCGACGCGGCGGCTCGCCGCCGGGGCGAGCATGAACCCGTGGCCGCCGAAGCCGTTCGCGTGGACGAACCCCGCGAGCCGCGGGTCCTCTCCGATCACCGCGAAGCCGTCCGGCGTGTCGTCGTAGTACCCGGACCAGGCGCGCAGCACGCGCACGGAGGCGAGGCGCGGGAGGAGGCCGAGGAGCGCCCGGGCCATCCGGCCGAGGAACGCGGGGGAGCTCGGCACGCCGCGGCCGGTCCCGGGCGGGTGCGGGACCGCGAGGCCGCCGACGAGCTCCCCGCGCATCGTCTGGCTGAAGTAGAGCCCGTCGGAGACGCGCACGACCATCGGGTCGAGGAACGGTTTCAGCGACTCCGTCGCGAGGATCTCGTGGCGCGTCGCGACGTTCGGGCTCGCGAGGCCGGCGCGCGCGGAGAATTCGGCCGACCAGCCGCCCGCGGCGTTGACGACCGACGTGCAGGCGACCGGGCCCTCCGACGTGACGACCCCCGAGAGCCGCCCGGCGTCGGTCCGCACGCCGAGGGCCTCGACGCCGAGCGCGACGTCGACCCCCAGCGATCGGTCAGCCTCGTAGAGCCCCCAGATCGCCGGGAACGGGTAGAGGATCCCGTCCGTCGCGAGGAACGTTCCGCCCACGGCCGCGCCGGGGGCGATCCCGTCGACCCGGGCGGCGACCTCGTCGGCGCTCAGGATCCGGGAGGGAAGGCCTTCCGCGGTCACGACGTCATGGACCGAGCGGAGCCGGGCGAGCTCCGGGGCGTGCTCGGCGAGGAACAGGTAGCCGGACTGGCGGAACCAGAGGTTGTAGCCGAACTCCCGGCCGAAGCGGCGCCAGGCGGCGACCGCCTCGCGCGCCAGCCGGACGGTGCTCCGCGTCTCCCACTGCTGGCGGACCCCGCCGCCGTTCCGCCCCGACGCGCCGCTCGACAGGTAGCCGCGCTCGAGCACGAGGATCGGTCCGGCGCCGGCGCGGGCGAGATGGTAGGCGGTGTACAGCCCGACCACGCCGCCCCCGACGATCGCCGTCCGGTACGTCGCGCGCGGAAGCGTCACGATCCCGCCTCCGCGCCGGGCGCGTCGGGGAGGCCCGCCAGCGCGCCGAGCGGGGTGGGGAAGACCGGGGGCCGCTGGGTGAGGAACCCGACCTCGGACGGCGCGCGGTCCTCGAGGATCGACAGGACGAGGAGCGCGTCGGCGACGCAGTAGCGGCCCTGGCAGAGGCCCGTGCCGAGCCCCGTGTAGCGTTTGATCACCTCGATGCCCCGGTAGCCGCTCCGGACCGCCGCCTCGACCTCGCCGAGGAGCACGTCCTCGCACGGGCAGGCGAACCACCGCCCCGTCCGCGCCTCGGCGAGGAGCTCCCGGTAGTAGCCGGCGAGCTCGCCCGAGGCGGACGGCGCCCCCGGGGCGGCCGGATCCACCGGGGCTCGACCCTCCCGGAGCGCGCTCGCGATCCGGTCCGCGGTCGCCGCGTCGACCGGGCCGGCCGATCCCGCGACCGAGCCGACGGCGTAGAGCCCCGGTACCGAGGTGGATCCGAGCGGATCGACCGCGGGGAGGTAGGCGCCGCTGGCGTCGTGCCAGGCCATGGACGCTCCGGCCTGGAACAGGAGCTGGGAGTTCGGCAGGCGACGGTGGGCGAGGACGACGGCGTCGCAGTCGAGAGCGAACCGGGGGCCGAGGCCCCGGGACCGGAGCTCGAGGCGCCGTACGCGCGCCCGACCCGTGGCGGCGAGGACGAGCGAACGTGGATAGAGAGGGATCTCGAGCTCCGATGCCCGGCGCACGACCTCCGGACGGATCCCGCCGGGCGCGAC